>CACYXC010000005.1 GCA_902778285.1 Oscillospiraceae bacterium
GATTTCCGGGTTCACTCTATTCCCGGAACTTATTCTTGCAAGAATTCTCCAATCTGGAACTTACTTTTGCAAACTGGAACTTCGCTTTGCAATTGAGCCACCAAGATCACCCCTTAGTGAGTAGTATAGAGAACTTTCTTACTTTTCGAATACAATTAAAAGATTCTTGCTATTTCTACCTGCGAGTAGTAAGATTGCTATTAGTTATAAAACTCAATAGCAAGAAACTTAGGGGTGCAGAGAAAGATGAACGCAAAATTCACAGCTGTTGATTGTCCTGTATACGAAGAAACTTTTCCTGTCGAAGACAGGTGCAGCCTGAAAAAATGTTCTCATTATGGAATAAGGGGTAGTGTTTTTGGCGGTAATGTGCAAGCGGAGCATCCCATTGATACGGCGGCAGAAACAAATACCCCGCCTGGTGAAGGCCGCTACAATAGTTATGATCTGCTCCGTATTTTTTCTGCTATTTCTGTTATTATCATACATGTTAACGCCCACTTCTTTGGAAGTCGTGCAGGTGCGCCTTCGTCCTCGCTTTACTATGTGGCAGAAAGCCTGCTGAACATCGTTACCCGTTTTTCTGTTCCCGCTTTTATTATGATTTCAGGTGCTTTTATTCTTGGTAATCCTGCAAACAGAGATTATATATATTTTTATAAGAAAAGCAGCTATAAAATCTTCCTTCCCACCTTTGCGGTCATTATTATCTTTTTTATTTTGTCGGAAATGAAGTGGATTATTACATACCATAATCCACTCCCCCCTTTGTATGCCCTTCTGATCGGAGGACAATATAATTTATGGTTCATGTATTTGCTTTTTGGCTTGTATGCTCTGGTACCGTTTATCATCCGGCTCAAAGAGGTAACGGAGAAAAGAGTCTATAAAATTGTGGCATATTTCATGCTCTTCTGGTCAGTGGTCTCGCAGATGACGTCGACATACGCTCTTCCGTACAGTATTGGTGTTGTTTTTGCGTTTCTTTCTTATTTTATAATCGGCAATGTACTCTATGAAGAAAGCAACACACAGAACAAATCAAGTCGTGCCGCAATGTGGTTTTGTGCGGCGATTGCCTGCTTTCTAATAACATTTTTTTCTCGGTATGCAAGATTGACAAATGATTTGTTTGATCCATATACCAGCTTTTTTTCACCAACGATCACGCTTGCGTCAATCTGCATTTTCATCGGTTTCGGAAAATTAAAGATCAATTGGCATTGCGAGAAACTATCCTCGCTGACTTTTTTTATGTATCTGTTTCATACCCCCATCTACGGAGTACAGTTTCGGTTTAGGAAACTTTTGCCGAGCAATGAACTGCTGGCGATAGCAGCAGTGGTTATTCTGACAGTTCTTATGAGCTTGGGAGCTGCAATACTATTTACTAAGTTGTGGTATTATTGTGAATCTATGTGGAACTGGAAAAAACACTGGTATCACTGGCGGATATGGCAGAAACAATTGGACAATAGCACTTTGAAGGATACATGAACAAGAAATACTTGGGACAAAACGCGATCAAAAAGCCTTGTGATTATTTGCCCCATAATCTATGATGGATATGCAGAAAGTCCAGTAATTTTAGGGCTTTGAAAGATTTAGAATTCGCGCCGCGAAACGGCCAGACGAAGGCTTCAGCCTGAGTCAGCGGGGCCTACGGACCAGAAGGTCAGGGGTTCGAATCCCTTACAGCGTGCCAAAAGACCCAGCCCATACGGGCTGGGTCTTTTGGCACGCTGCGCGTGAAAGATCCGATACCCAATCCCCGGAGGAATCATCGTCCTGTGCTCTCCCCGTGCATGACATACCCGGTCTCGCCGGCTTTGTCTGCAGTCTGAGGGCCGCTCGGATGAGCGGCCCTTCTGAAGACTAAAGACTAAAAACTGAAAACTGAAAACTGAAAACTCATCTCTGCTGTCCGGCCCTGACCGCGGCGAGCTTGCGCTCGCGGCGGTGAAGGACCTCCTCGCTCTTGGGCCGGATGTCCCCGGCCTGCGTCAGCGCCCACTTGGTCATCAGCGGGCCGACGAGCTCGTAGATGAGCACCGCGAAGAGCACGATGTTGCGGATCATCTTGCCGTCGCCCGGCAGGGTGGCGGCGGTCACGCACATGCCGAGGGCCACGCCCGCCTGCGGCAGCAGCGTGATGCCCAGATACTTCACCACATTTTTGTCGCAGCCGACCAGCCTCGCGGATTCGCGCGCGCCGTAGTACTTGCCCAGCGAGCGGGCGGCGATATACACGATGCCGACCAGCACGGAGCTGAACTGCAGGAACACGCCCAGCTCCAGCTCCGCGCCGGAGAGGACGAAGAACAGCACCAGCAGCGGCGCCGTCCAGCGGTCGGCGTTCTTCATGATCTCCTCGGACAGGGGGCAGAGATTGCAGAAGACGCTGCCGAGCATCATGCACACCAGCAGGGACGAGAAGCCGAGCTTCGCGCTGCCGGCCGGGATCTCGAGCATGGAGAGGGCCACCGTCACGAACACGAAGCCGATGCTCATGGCCAGACGGTTGGTGTTGGAGTGGAAGAGCTTTTCCAGCTGGGTCAGCAGCCATCCGGCCACCGCGCCCATGACCACAGAGCCGAGGATCTCCAGCAGGGGATTGACCACGATGCCGACCACGTCCACCGCGCCGCTGCTCATCGCCTCGGCGATGCCGAAGGACACCGCGAAAAGGATGAGGCCCACCGCGTCGTCCAGGGCGACGATGGGCAGCAGCAGATCGGTCAGCTTGCCCTTGGCCTTGTACTGGCGCACCACCATCAGCGTGGCTGCGGGCGCCGTGGCCGCCGCGATCGCGCCGAGGGTGATGGCCGCGGGGACGGAGAGCACGTCGGGCCGGATCAGGTGGAACAGAAGCAGCGCCGCGTCCACCAGGAGCGCCGCCGCCACGGCCTGCAGGATGCCGATGACCAGCGCCTGCCTGCCGGTCTCCCGCAGCTGGGAGAGACGGAATTCATTGCCGATGGAGAAGGCGATGAAGCCCAGGGCGACGTTGGAGATCAGCTTGAGCCCCTCCAGCTCCTCAAAGCTGCCGAAGCCCAGGCCGGGGATGTGCAGCAGACCGAGACAGCAGGGCCCGATCAGCACGCCCGCGATCAGATACGCCGTCACGTCGGGCAGATGGAAACGGCTCAGCGGCCGGGTCATCAAAAGCCCTGCAAACATGGCGACGGAAAGCGACAGAAGTTCGGTCATATCGATAAAACACCTCTTTTTCAACCGCCCTATTGTAAGCCTGTGCTCTCCAAAAAGCAAGAAAAAAACTTGTGGAGATTTCACAGAAATCTCCACAAGTTTTTAGCAAAATTGCCCAGTGGCGATCAGGCTTCGGCTTCCGCCGCATTGCCGCTGCGGGCGCGCAGGATCAGCAGCACGCCCACGGTCAGCACGACCCCGATCGCGAGGCAGAGGATCCAGTTCTGCACAAAGCCCGCAATGATGTAGCACACGAAGCTCACGCCCGCGACGGTCAGCGCGTAGGGCAACTGCGTGGAGACGTGCTCCACATGGTCGACGTTTGCGCCGGCGGAGGCCATGATCGTGGTGTCGGAGATGGGGGAGATGTGGTCGCCGCAGACGGCGCCGGCGAGGCAGGCGGAGATGCCGATCATCAGCAGCTCGGGGTTGTTCTCAAACACAGGCAGCACGATGGGGATCAGGATGCCGAAGGTGCCCCAGGAGGTGCCGCTGGCGAAGGCCAGACCCAGCGCCACGAGGAAGATGACCGCGGGCAGCATTGCAAAGAGGCCGTCCGCCGCGCCCTTGACGAGCCCCGCCACATAGTCGGCCGCGCCGAGCGCGCCGGTCATGTTCTTGAGCGTCAGGGCGAAGGTGAGGATCAGCATGGAGGGGACCATGGCGACAAAGCCCTTCGTGATGCAGGCCGAGGCCTCCTTGAAGGTGATGACCCGGCGGCAGAGCAGGTAGACGTAGGTGATCAGCAGGGCCACGATGCAGCCCCAGGGCAGGCCGACGGAGGCGTCGGTGTCGGCGAAGGAGTCGATGACGGAGGCGCCGCTCCAGAAGCCGCCGACGTACATCATGCCGAGGATGCAGAAGAGGATCAGCACGAGCACGGGGAAGAGCATGTCCCAGATCGAGGCGCGGGGATTGTTCTCGTCATCCTCCGCGCTCAGCGCGCCCAGCTCGCCCTGCCGCGCGCGCAGCTCCGCGGCGGCCATGGGACCGTAGTCGAAGCCGAGCACGGAGAGCGCGATCACGAACACGATGGTCAGAAGCGAGTAGAAGTTGTAGGGGATGGCGCGGATGAAGAGCTGGATGCCGGAGATGCCGGTGTTCAGATCCTGCGCCGTGGCGGAGACGGCGGCGGCCCAGGAGGAGACCGGCGCGATCATGCAGATCGGGGCGGCGGTGGCGTCGATGATGAAGGCGAGCTTGGCGCGGGAGATGCGCTGGCTGTCGGTGACGGGGCGCATGACGGAGCCCACGGTCAGGCAGTTGAAGTAGTCGTCGATGAAGATCAGCACGCCCAGCAGGAAGGTGGCCAGCAGCGCGCCGACGCGGGTGCGCACGTGGGAGGCCGCCCAGCGGCCGAAGGCGGCGGAGCCGCCGGCGCTGTTGATGAGGGCGACCATGATGCCCAGCAGCACCAGGAACATGAAGATGCCGGCGTTCCAGCCGTCGGCGATGGCGCCGATGAAGCCGTCGTTGATCATGGTGTCCAGCGCGGCGACGGGCTGGAAGCCCGCCACGAACAGCGCCCCGACCAGGATGCCGACGAACAGGGAGGTATAAGTCTCCTTGGTGATCAGCGCCAGAATGATTGCGAGAACGGGGGGGACCAGCGCCCAGAAAGTACCGTACATGTTTGTTTCCTCCAAAAATAAAAGTTGTGAACAGCGCAGATACTGTTCACAACTCGTTACGGTTCTTTCAAGTCAGACAGCTCTCCGCCGGGACAAAGCCCCCGCGACAGTCCGGCGGATCTTCTCCGACGGCCCAGGCATATCCGCACGGGAAAGCGGACACCCTTCGGCGGCGATCCCTTTCGCTCCCGCATTTCCCGATGCGTTCTCCGGAGCTACTGATGATAACCGCGCCTCTATCATGCGCTATTCAATTGAACACTATTATACCCGCCCGCCGCCGTTTGTCAACCGTCTCCGGTGATTCGACCGCATTTTTATGCAAATCTACAAATACGCTTTTTCCACTTAGTCAACTGCTGTGCAAATCAGAAAAAAGCGGCAGGCCGAGGTTTCGGCCTGCCAAGAACAGGGTTGTGGGATAAAGATATGAGGTTCGCAGAACCAATTGGATAAGCTGTACCTGTATGATAATGCAAAAGCGCCCTTTTGTAAAGAGCGAAGCGGCACCAGTTTTGTCGAAGCAAAAAATACCCTTTTTCGACGGCGCACGCGGGCTGGACGGGGCTATTTCGCGTCGAGCCCGCAGAGCTCGCGCGCCCGGTCGGCGTCTTTTCTGCGCACATAGATCATATAGACGTAAGAGATCTGGTCCGAAAAGCTCGAGGCAGGCATGCCGCCCCTGTATGCGCTCACCCCATAGGAGGAATGGAGCGCTTTGCCGAGCGCGGTGTGATTCTGGACGGTCCGCATGTCGTAGGGGATGCCGTTGGCTTTCAGCTTTTCACGGACCTTCGCAGCCGCCTCGCTGGAGGAGTCGGCGAACAGGCGCACACGGTTGAAAATACTGACCATGGTAATGCTCCTTTCCCATTTTTTTTCATTCTAACATTTTTTTGCGGGAAAGGAAAGTATATTTTGCTCCGTACGGGAAAGAATAGAGCCGAAACCATTTGAGAGGAGAATGCTCTGTGATCATGGATCGAATCGCGCTGGTCCTGGCCATCATCGGCGGCCTGAACTGGGGCAGCGTCGGCCTGTTTCGCTTTGATCTGGTGGCCTGGCTCTTCGGCGGACAGACCGCCACGGTCAGCCGCGTCATCTACACGCTGGTGGGGCTGGCGGCCATTTGGTGCATCTCGCTGCTGTTCCGCAGCGACGAGCTCACCGACGACGGAATCTGATACAACAAGGAAAAGCGGCCGCACCCTGCGCGGCCGCTTTTCCAGCTTGTCAAAAAAGTCCTTGCAGACTTTTTTGCCTGCGCTTCTGCCGCCGCGCATTTTGGCGTCCGCCCAAATGCGATACCCCGAAAAAGGCTGTGTTTCAGCCTTTTTCGGACGGCGTCCGATTGTACTCGAGGCGGGCCTTGCCCCCTCGAGCGTCCCCGCTGCTCTGTCAGTTGACATGGCAGCATCGTTTCTTGACAGTCTCGAAAAGCGGCCGCGGGGACAGACAGCGTCCGGGGTCTGAAAATGCAGAAATAGTATAATTTTTGAATTATGTATCGAATCAAAAACAAAATAAAAAAATCTTCGTCATTCTGATACTAAATCTGAAAGATTCTTGTGCAGTTTGTGCGTTGACGGCACAGAGGGGGCGATGATAGAATACTATATAGAGGGAACTGACCCGGGCGCCGCTGCGCCGTGCGGGCGAACAGGAGCATACTTATGAAAAAAATGATCGTGCTGATCGGCAACTACGGCAGCGGCAAGACGGAGCTCGCGCTGAACTTCGCGTTCAAGGCCGCCGAGCGGGGCGAGCGCACCGAGCTGATCGACCTGGATATGGTCAACACCTTTTTCCGCCTGACCGAGCGCGGGCGGCTGGCCCGTCTGCGGGAGATCCGCGTGGTCTCCCCGAACTACGCAAGCTCCGGCATTGAGTCTCTTTCTGTCCCGGCGGAGGTTCAGTCCGCCTTCGCGATGGACTGGGACACCGTGGTCTTCGACGTCGGCGGGGACGCGGTGGGCTCCACCGCCCTCGGCCGCTATCATCAGGACTTCATGGAGCTGGAGCCCGGCGCGCTCGAGGTTTTGAACGTGGTCAACATCCGCCGCCCGCTCGCGGGCACGGTGGAGAAGATCATGCACCTGCAGGAGGAGATGCAGATCCACGGCCGTTTGAAGATCACCGGCATGATCAACAACACGAACCTCGCGCAGATGAGCTCCCCCGCGGAGCTTCGCGACGGCTACGAGATGATCCGTGAGGTGTCGGAGAAGACGGGCGTCCCCGTGGCCTATACCTCCGGCAAAAAGGCGCTGCTGGATCAGTTTCTGGCCGAGGGGCACGATCCCCGGTATATCGGCACCCCCTTCCCCATCGACACCTATATGCAGCGCGACTGGGACAGCTGGGTCAAGGGCCTGGGCGGCCCCAGCGAGCAGGTCCTGTTCGAGTCCGCGGGCGGCTGGGGGCCTAACGAAAGGAAGAAATGGGAGCGGGATTCTCTGACGGCGCAGGAAACATGACGACCCGCCGCGATCCCGTTTCTCCGCGAAATCCCTTCTCTGGTTTTCAATTTGCAAACATATAAAAGAAAAGAGGTAGAATCATGGCAAAGGTGACAGTAACCATCAATGAGCTGGTCTGCAAGGGCTGCGGGCTCTGTGTCAGAGCATGTCCCAAGAGTGTGCTTGCCCTTTCCAAGACAAAGCTCAACGCCAAGGGCTATCATCCCGCCGAGGTGGCGGACCCGGAGGCGTGCATCGGATGCGCGTCCTGCGCGCGCACCTGCCCGGACGTAGCGATCCGGATCGAGAGAGAATAAGGAGGATAAGAACATGGCACTGACTCTTATGAAGGGCAGCGAAGCGATCGCGGAGGCCGCCATTCGCGCAGGCGCCCGTTTCTTCTTCGGCTACCCGATCACCCCGCAGACCGAGATCCCTGAGTACATGTCCGCCCGTATGCCCGAGGTCGGAGGCTGCTTCCTCCAGGCCGAGAGCGAGGTCGCGGCGATCAACATGGTGTACGGCGCCGCCGGTACCGGCGCGCGCGTCATCACCTCTTCCTCCAGCCCCGGCGTCTCTCTGAAGCAGGAGGGCATTTCCTACTGCGCCGGCGCCCAGCTGCCCTGCGTGATCCTGAACGTCATGCGCGGCGGCCCCGGCCTCGGCAACATCCAGGCCTCCCAGGGCGACTACTTCCAGGGCGTCAAGGGCGGCGGCAACGGCGACTACCACCTGCTGACCTATGCTCCCTCCTCCGTGCAGGAAGCCATCGACATCATGATGTTCGCCTTCGACAAGGCCGAGAAGTACCGCATGCCGGTCCTCTTCCTGGCCGACGGCATCATCGCCCAGATGAT
The DNA here is from genome assembly GCA_902778285.1 of Oscillospiraceae bacterium. Taxonomy (GTDB): domain Bacteria; phylum Bacillota; class Clostridia; order Oscillospirales; family Oscillospiraceae; genus Limivicinus. The sequence continues at coordinate 8,158 of CACYXC010000005.1, forward strand.
GGAGCCCGTGGAGATGCCCGAGATGGTCGATTACAAGGTCGATCCCGAGAAGAAGCCCTGGGCCTGCACCGGCTGGAAGCCGGGCGACGACCCCGCCAAGCGCGGCGTCATCAACTCCATCTACATCGACACCGAGTCCCTGTCCGTCCACAATGCCAAACTCCAGGCCGTCTACGCCGAGGCCAGAAAGAATGAGCAGATGTGGGAGAACTACAAGACCGACGACGCCGAGTTCATCATCACCGCCTTCGGCACCGTGGCCCGCGTCGCCAAGACCGTCGTCGACCAGATGCGCGCCGAGGGCGTGAAGGCCGGTCTGTTCCGCCCCATCTCCGTGTGGCCCTTCCCCTATGACGCCCTGCGCGAGGCCGTCCTGCGCGACGGCGTGAAGGGTGTTCTGGACGTGGAGGTCAACGAGGGCCAGATGCTCGAGGACGTGAAGCTCGCCATCGAGGGCGGCAAGCCCGTCAAGTTCTTCGGCCACCTGGGCAGCCAGTTCCCGACCACCGCTGAGATCAAGAGCGAGATCCTCAAAATGAAGGAGGGCAAGTAAATGTCTGTCGTATTCGAGAGAACCCAGCTGCTTACCGATAAGCAGTTCCATTACTGCCCCGGCTGCAACCACGGCATCATCCACCGTCTGGTTGCCGAATCCATTGACGAGCTGGTCAAGGAAGGCAAGCTGGAGGCCGGCAATGTGATGGGCGTGGCCCCCGTCGGCTGCTCCGTCTTTGCTTATGATTACTTCAACTGCGATATGTACGAGGCGGCCCACGGCCGCGCGCCCGCCGTGGCGACCGGCGCCAAGCGCGCCCGCCCTGGCACCCTGGTCTTCACCTACCAGGGCGACGGCGACCTGGCCTCCATCGGCACCGCCGAGATCGTCCACGCCGCCCACCGCGGCGAGAAGATCGTCACCGTCTTCGTCAACAACGCCATTTACGGCATGACCGGCGGCCAGATGGCCCCCACCACCCTGGTGGGCCAGAAGACCACCACCTCTCCCTACGGCCGTGACGATCGAGCGCTGCGCGGTCAACAACAACGCCAATATCATCAAGACCAAGAAGGCCATCAAGAAGGCTTTCGAGTACCAGCTTGAGGGGAAGGGCTTCTGCATGATCGAGGTTCTGTCCACCTGCCCCACCAACTGGGGCCTCAACCCGGTGGAGGCCATGAAGTGGCTGGAAGAGAACATGATCCCCTACTATCCCCTGGGCGTGAAGAAAGACAAGGGGGCTGAATAATTATGATGAAACAGTACGTTTTCGCCGGCTTCGGCGGACAGGGCATGCTGCTGATCGGCAAGTTCCTGGCCATGGCCAACATGCTCGACGGCAGGCACGTCTCCTGGCTTCCCTCCTACGGTCCCGAAATGCGCGGCGGCACGGCCAACTGCTCCGTCACCGTCTCCGATGAGGAGATCGGCTCTCCCCTGGTGGACAACTGCGACGTGCTGATCGCCATGAACCTGCCCTCCCTGGACAAGTTTGAGCACACGGTCAAGCCCGGCGGCCTGATCGTCGTCAACTCCTCCATCATCGACCGTAAGGTGCAGCGCGATGACGTGCGCGTGGTCTACTGCGACGCCAACCGCATCGCCGAGCAGGTCAAGAACCCCAAGGGCGCAAACGTCGCCATCCTCGGCGCCATGATGGGCGCGGACGAGGGCAGCGTCAGCGTCGACAAGATGGTCGAGGCCATCAAGATCGAGCTGGGCGAGCGCAAGATGCGCTTCCTCGAGGGCAACAAGGCCGCTCTGGCCGCCGGCATGGAGCTGGCCAAAGCCTGAGAGCAGCACAAAATATTGCTCGTAGGGGCGGCTATCAGCCGCCCGGCAGCATAAAAGAAATATCAGAAAACAGTTGGGCGAATTCGTACAACCTACGAATTCGCCCAACTGTTTATTCTTTCCTGCTTTCACCGCGCGGGCGGCTGATAGCCGCCCCTACAGGCAGACGATCAGAACACGCCCATGGTCTTGAACAGCAGGCTCCAGCAGAAAAAGCTCAGCGAGCAGAGAAGGCTCGTCATCACGACGATATTGCCCGCAAGCTCCGCGTTGCCGCCCATCTGCTGGGCCATGGTGAAGGAGGCCACCGCCGTGGGCGAGGCAAAGAGCGCCAGCAGCGCCACGAACTCCATCCCCTGAAAACCCATCAGATACGCAAGCGTAAGCGCAATGGCCGGGAAGATCACAAGCCGCCCGATACAGACGGCGGCCAGCTCCTTCCGGTAGCCGCCCACGTCCTCAAAGCGGAAGAAGGCCCCGAGCAGGAAGAGCATCAGCGGGCTTGCAACGCGCGACAGATCCCGCACGCCGATCTCGAACATCAGCGGCAGGCGGATGCCGAGCAGCAGAAAGACAAGGCCCAGGACGCTGCCCACGATGAGCGGGTTTTTGGCGATGTCCTTCAGCAGTTTTCCGATCTGGGGCTTCTCCCCGGCATAGACCTCCAGCGTGACGACGGCGAGAATGTTGAACATGGGCACCACGATGGCGCCCAGCACCGCCACCGCGCCAAGATCCACGCCGCCCGCGAGGCCCGAGGCGATGGGCAGACCCAGGATCAGGTAGTTGGTGCGGTAGAGCCCCTGGATCACCACGCCGCGGCTGGGCCGGTCCTTCACAAAGAGCGTCCCGTAGAGCCAGCTGCAGGCGTACATCAGCGCCACGCCCACGACCGCAAAGAGCATCAGCTTTGGCTTCACGGCAGAGGACAGGTCGGAATTGTAAACATTGTAAAAGCACATGGCCAGCATGAAGACCCGGAAAGCCACCGCGTTCATCCGCGAGACCTCCGTGACCTTGATGATGCCGGCGCGCTTGGCCAGATAGCCCGCGGCGATGACGAAAAAGACCGGCACGATGGCGTTGAGACAGACGAGAAGATTGTTCATGGGCAGCCCACTCTCTTTCGGACCTTCAGATAGTCTATACTCTATCACACGCGGGACTGCTTGAAAAGTGGGAATTTTGCGGCGCTGCCGGCGCCGCCGCCCCTTGTAATCGTTTGGCGGACATGATAAAATGGGCTGCTGAATCGCCGCGGCCGCACCGCGGCAAAACAGGCGGGAGGAGGCGCTTTGCTTGGACGAAAAACAGGAGATCGAGCTGCGGGAGCCTGACTATGACACGCTGCAGGAGCGGTGGACCGACGAGCTGAGCGAGCTGCTGGAGAGCCGGGAGATGAAGAAGCTCCAGCTGCGCATGGAGGAGCTGAACGATTTCGACGTGGCAGAATTCCTCACGTCCATCGAAGACAACCGCATGCCCATGGTCTTCCGCCTGCTCTCCAAGGAGACGGCGGCGGAGGTTTTCTCCCATCTGGAGCCGCCCGAACAGGAGCGCATCATCAACTCCATCACAGACTCGGAGCTGGCCGGCATCGTCGAGGAGATGTACGTCGACGACGCGGTGGACATGATGGAGGAGCTGCCGGCCAACGTGGTCAAGCGCGTCATGCGCACCGCCACGCCCGAGACCCGCGCCCTGATCAACCAGTATCTGCACTATCCCGAGAATTCCGCGGGCAGCATCATGACCTCGGAGTTCGTGGATCTGAAAAAATACATGAGCGTGAAGGATTCCTTCGCCCGCATCCGCCGCATCGGCAGGGACAGCGAGACCATTTACGTCTGCTTTGTGACCGACGCCTCGCGAAAGCTGGAGGGCGTGGTGACGGTGAAGGACCTGCTGCTGGCCGATCCGGACACCGAGGTGGACGAGCTCATGGACCGCAGCGTGGTCTTTGCCACCACCACCGAGGATCAGGAGAGCGTCTCGGAAAAGATCTCCGACTATGACCTGCTGGCCCTGCCCGTGGTGGATATGGAGGGCCGCCTGGTCGGCATCGTCACGGTCGACGATATCCTCGACGTCATGGAACAGGAGACCACCGAGGACATCGAAAAGATGGCCGGCATGATGCCGTCCGACAAGCCCTATTCCCGCACCGGCGTGATGGAGATGTGGAAAAACCGCGTCCCCTGGCTGCTCTTCCTGATGATCTCCGCCACCTTCACCAGCGTGATCCTGACGCATTTTGAGGGCATGCTGGCCGTGCAGGCGGCGCTGGTGGCCTTTATCCCCATGCTCATGGGCACCGGCGGCAACTCCGGCGCCCAGGCCTCCACCGCTGTGATCCGCTCCCTCTCTCTGGGAGATACGGAGCCGAAGGACGCGCTGAGCGTCATGTGGAAGGAGCTGCGGGTGGCCTTCGCCTGCGGCCTGACCCTCTGCGGCGTCAACTTTGTGAAGATGCTGCTGCTCGACGGGATGATACTCGGCAACCACGAGGTCACGGTCTCTATTGCCGCGACGGTCAGCCTGTCGATCCTGTTCATCGTGATGTTCGCGAAGGTCGTCGGCAGCATGCTGCCCATCCTGGCAGAGAAGATCGGCGTGGACCCCGCCGTCATGGCAAATCCTCTCATCTCCACCCTGACCGACGCGGTGAGCCTGCTCATTTATATCTACATCGCCAAGCTCATCCTGCATATATAGAAAAGGTGAATATCCATGGTAGAAATGTCTGTACTGCTCGAAAAAATGCTGATTTTCCTCGTGCTGATGGTCATCGGCTACACGCTGGCGAAGAGGGGCATGCTGGATAAAAACAGCACCCGCGCCATCAGCTCGCTGACGATCAATGTCTTCATGTGCGCCACCATCATCGGCTCCGGCCTCGGCATGGAAAAGGGCCTGAGCCTGGGCGAGCTGGGGAAGCTGATGCTGGTGGTTTTCGCCATGCAGGGCCTGGGCTATGTCATCGCTGCGGTCGTCGCGCGCGTACTGCCCGACAACCGGGAACGGCAGCCGGTGTTCGAGCTGCTGATGAGCATGGGCAACTCCATGTTCGTCGCCCTGCCCGTCGTGCAGCTCATCTACGGCGCAACGGCCTCCTTTTACGTGGCGCTCAGCTGCCTGCCCTTCAATATCCTGCTCTATACCTACGGGATCTACCGCCTCAAGAAAACGCATGACGGCGGCGGGCTGCGGCTCAAGGAGATCCTGACGATGCCCCTGTGCGCGACGCTCGTCTCGCTGCTGATCCTGCTGCTGCACATCCCGGTGCCCGGCGCCGTACGCTCGCTGATCAGCACCATGTCCGGCGCCACGATGCCGCTGAGCATGCTGGTCATCGGCGCCTCGCTCGGCTCGGTGAGCCTGCTGGACGCCTTCAAAAGCGGGCGGCTGTATCTGGTCTCCGCCGTGCGGCTGCTGCTGGTCCCGCTGCTGACCTGGGCGCTGCTGCGCCTGTTCATCAGCGACACGGAGCTGCTGATGACCATGACGGTCATCGCCGCCTGCCCCAGCGCGATCCTGATCACGGTGCTCTGCATCCAGTACGGGCGGGACGCGGTCTTTGCAGCGGAGGGGACGCTGCAGAACACGGCGCTCTCCCTCGTCACGATCCCCCTGCTGCTCTGGCTGCTGGGGCGGTAAGCCTCCCCTGTGCAAGGGGAAGTGGCGCAGAGCGCCGGAAGGGTTGAGTCAAGGCACTTCGAAACAGCGGCAAAGAGGGACGAACACCCCTCATCCGCCCCAGTGTGCGCACTGGGGCACCTTCCCCCGAGGGGGAAGACTATTTGGAGGTGATTGGATGCACATTCCTTCAGGGGCGAGCCAGACGGTGGAGCTGCTGAGCTTTGAGGACGCGCTGGCGCTCTCGGGCAAAAGCGGCGGCTACGACAGCGACAAATGGCTCTACGTCCCGGACTTTTACACCGAGTACCGATACATATTGGGTACGCGCGGCACAAACCCGCTGATCTGCATCGGCATCAATCCCTCCACCGCAGCGCCCGACGATCTGGACAACACGCTCAAGTCCGTCTCCCGCATCGCGGCGGGCAACGGCTTTGACAGCTGGATCATGTTCAACGTCTACGCCCAGCGGGCCACCCGGCCGGACGACATGGACCGGGTCTGCAATGAGAGTCTGCACCGGGAGAATATGAAGGCCTTCGCGTATATCCTCTCCCGCATCGCGGAAAACGGTGTGTCGCCGGCGCTCTGGGCGGCCTGGGGCACGATCATCGAGAAGCGGGACTATCTGCCCGACTGCGTGCGGGAGATGGTGCGCATCGGGCAGCGCTGCGGCGGGCACTGGCTGTGTGCGGGCAAGCGCTCGGCAAAGGGACACCCCCACCACCCACTGTACCTGCGCCGGGACGAGAAGACCTGCCCCTTTGACATCGAAAGCTATCTGGAGGGGATTTGAGCATGGAGAAAAAACTGAAGCTGGCGGTCTGTCAGCTCCGCACGGAGCTGGATCAGGACGAGACCATGGAGAAGGCCGCGCGCATGCTGCATGAGGCGGCGCGAAACGGCGCGCAGATCGTCGTGCTGCCCGAGATGTTCAACTGCCCCTATTCGCGGGAGTACTTCCAGCGCTGTGCCGGGCGGGGACATGAGGCGGCCGTGGCCGCCATGTCCGGCTGGGCGCGGGAAAACGGCGTGCTGCTCGTGGGCGGCTCGATCCCGGAGCTTCATGACGGAAAGCTCTACAACAGCTGCTTTGTTTTCGACGAAGAGGGCCGGCAGATCGCCCGGCACCGGAAGGTCCACCTCTTTGACGTGGACCTGCCCGGCATGCGCTTCCGGGAGTCGGACACCTTCGCCCCGGGGGAGGAGATCACGACCTTCGAGACCCGCTGGGGCACCATGGGCGCCGCGATCTGCTTTGACGTGCGCTTTCCCGAACTCTTTCGTGCCATGGCCAGCCGCGGCGCGCAGATCATCTTTCTGCCCGCCCAGTTCAACGGGACGACCGGCCCCGCCCATTGGGAGCTGAGCCTGCGCGCCCGGGCGGTGGACAACGAGCTCTTTGTCGTGGGCGCTTCGGCCGCGCGATATGAGGGCTTTTCCTACGAGAGCTGGGGCCACTCGGCTGTGGTCGATCCCTTCGGGGAAATCCTGGCTGCCTGCGGCGACGAGGAGACGATCCTGTATGCCGAGCTCGACCTCGACCGTGTCGCCGAGGTGCGCCGCCGGCTGCCGACCTTCCTGCACCTGCGCGAAGAGATCTACGAGGTGGCAAAATGAGCATCCGAGACGATATCGCGCGCTATGCGCCGTACAATGAACAGGAGGCGCGGGACAAGGCCGTGATCCTGGACTTTATGGACCGGCAGGACGACGCCTTCCTGCGCAGCAATCTGATCGCCCACATGACGGCCTCGGCCTGGGTGGTCAACGCCGCGCGGGACAAGGTGCTCATGGTCTATCACAAGCTCTACGACTCCTGGTCCTGGACCGGCGGGCACGCCGACGGGGAGGAGGACCTGCTGGCCGTGGCCCTGCGCGAGGTCCGGGAGGAGACGGGCGTGCACCGCGTCCGCCCCGTGTCGGAGGAGATCTATTCCCTCGAGATCCTGACCGTGGACGGGCACGAGAAGCGCGGCGAATACGTCCCGAGCCACCTGCACCTGAACGTGACCTACCTGCTGGAGGCCGACGAGCATGACGCCCTGCAGATCTGCGAGGCGGAGAACAGCGGCGTGCGCTGGCTTCCGCTGGAGGACGCGCTCAAAGCCTCCACCGAGCCCTGGTTCGTCGAGCGCATCTATCGAAAGCTGAACGAAAAGCTGCCGTGACGGAGACGCTTCGGAACAACGGAAGCGACGAATACCAGCCTGTTGAGATGCAGCGCGAGCAGGGAAAGCCTTCCCCTTGAGTAACCGCCTTTATTCAGCGGTTACTCGAGGGGAAGGTGGCCGAGCGAAGCGAGGTCGGATGAGGTGGAGACGAGAGCAAACATATGTCCGTTGAGCCTTCCTTACGAAGTGTGCCCTGACTGGCAGCTTTTCATCTTTCCGCATAGGATGGGCCGAGGGAGATCCCTCACGGAGGAGAAGCATGGACCATTTTTTCGCAGACCCCGGTCCCGGCGGCCCTGGCGGCCCCGCGGGCCGGGATGGCCGGGCCGACCGCCCGGACACGGCGGAGGACACGGACACGGCAGACCCTGCCGCCCGCCGGGACCTCCGCCTCCGCCGCCCCCGCCGGGATGGCGGCCCTGGTGAGGGCACGCCCGCCTTCACCGTGCTGAACGCCGACAGACTGGTATAATACCGATCTTTAATATAACGATATCGGATCGCTTGCCCGAAAAACAGTATATATAGAAAAACAGCTCCCCCGACTGCTGCCGGGGGAGCGATCGTTTTATGAACTTGCCTTACACAATGCGGCGGGCTTCGTAGCCGCGGGTGAAGTAGTACCCGCCGAGCTCGGTGATGATGACGCCCGTGGTGGAGGTGGAGGCGTGGACAAACTTGTTGTTGCCGATGTAGATGCCGGTGTGGCCGATGTAGTAGTTGTCGTTGGAGTAGAAGCACAGCACGTCGCCGGGCTGCAGGTTGCTGGGATCGACATGCACGCCGTTGAGCGCTTGGTCGCAGGCCACGCGGTTGAGCGTGTAGCCGAACTGGCTGTAGACGTAGTACACGAAGCCGGAGCAGTCAAAGCCGGTCTCGGGGGACTTGCCGCCCCAGCTGTAGGGGTAGCCGACGAACTGCAGGGCGAAATTCGCGATCTGCTGGCCGGTGCTGCTGCCGGAGGAGGAAGCGCTCGTCGTGGTGCCGGAGCCGCTGGAGACGGTCTTGATGGTGTTGACAACGGGGGCGCCGGCCTGATAGCTGCCGGGGCAGACATACTTGCTGTACACATAGCCGTCCTGCCCGTTATAGCTCACGGCGGTCCAGTCGCCGGAGCTGCCGGTGATGGTCACGCTGTTGCCGTAGAAGAACTCGCCGAGGATCGAGGAGCTCATCGAGGGGCCGGAGCGGAAGCGCACGTTGTTGCCGGTGATGTAGGCGTTGCCGCTGGGCTTGGACACCGCCGGCGCGGCGGCCGCGCTGCTCGGGCTGGGGGTGCTGACATAGACGGTGCTGTACAGGTTGCCGCTGGCCGTGCCCTGGGTGGCGACGGCGGCGCTGTAGCTCTCGCGGAGGGTGATGTACTGGGTGTAGATGTAGCCGCTCTTGTTGTCGACCGTGCAGGGCGTCCACTTGCCCTCGGCGGGACCGGCGATGGTCAGCTCTTTGCCCTTGTTGTACTTGCCGAGGATGCTGTACTGGCTGGACGGGCCGCTGCGCAGGCAGACATAGTCCGCGTTGATCGAGCCCTGACGGCCCACCTTGCTGGTGTCCGCGGAGACGGAGGCGGCAGGGGCTGCCGCGGGGGCGGAGGGCACGTTGACCGTGCTGCCGTCAGAGAGGATGATGACGGCGCTGCCCTCATTGCCGCTGGTGGCGTTGTAGGTGGAATAGGAGGGCGCGGCGGGGGCAGCCGGGGCGGGAGCGGACGCGCTGCCGCTTTCGACGATGACGGTCGTGGAGGAAGCGGAGCTGTCGCCATAGCTGGAAAAGCCGTCCATGACGATGACGCCGCTGCCCTCGTCATAGGAGGGGGCGGCAGCGGAGCCAGTGACGACCGCCGTCTGGGAGGCGTCCGCCGCAAGGCTCAGAAAGCCTGAGGACATGTAGCCGTTCTGACCGCGGTAGCTCACCGCGTACCAGCCGCTGTTGGAGCGGTCCGTCACCTCGACGGTCGTTCCGGCGGTCAGCGTGTCGAGCACCTGATAGTTGGTGCCCGGACCGGAGCGCAGATTCACCGCGCTGCCGACGACCGTCGCGCTCTCCGCGAAGGCGGTCGTGCCCATGACCAGCGTGAAGACCAGCAGCAGGGCGACAAACGTCCGTATAAAGTGTTTGCGCATGAACAGATCCTTCTTTCTGGGCCGGGGGACGGCGCCGCGCGGGGAATCCGCCCCGATCCGTCGAAGAGAAGAGCTTCCCGTCGATGGAACCCGGTTTACCTGGAGGACAGTGCGCGTTCAAGCCACACCGCGGCAACATCCATTGCGGCGTACAGGCTGTCTTTTTCGCTCTTTTTGACGATGCGGTCCCGGGATTTGATCGTGGGATCGGTCAGCTGGAGCTGGATCGAGACCTTGGTGGCCATGTCCAGATCGCCCTGTTTCGTGCTCTCGAGGATCTGCATCATGATGATGTACTTGTCCGCGAAGCTGCCGTAATAAATGATGTTGTCTTTCCTTTGGAGAGGATGACCCTTATACTCCAATGCTGCCAAAAGGAACACCTCCAGTTTTGTAATCAAAATGTAACACAATGAATTAGTTTTGTCAACAGGAAAAGCTTGGGAAAAGTGGTTTTTTCAGGGGAAAAACGCGATAAATTAAGATTTTTCTCCGGCCGAGGGAAGGATACGGTCTCACAACGCTCCGATCCCGGGGCATTGTGAGACCGAAATTGTTACAAATTGGGGCATCAGCCGAAGATGATGGCCGCGCTGCCGTCCCCGTTGTCGCCGCCGATGCCGTAATCCGGCGTGTCGGGGACGGTGATCTGATTGCCGCCGCCGGGGTTGCCGCCGCCCTGATCGATGGTGATGCCGCCGTCGTTGGGGTAGTTCGTGCCGCCGCCCGGATTGCCGGGGTTGACGGCGATGCTGTTGCCGTTTTCGTCGATGATGATGCTGTTGCTGTCACCGCCGTAGTTGTAGTACTCGTTTTCGACGGTGTTGAAGATCCCGGTGTCGGGCTGCAGATAGGGATAGGTGAAGTCCTTCCACTCCAGCCCCTCGTGCACGGGGGCCATGACCTTGCGCCAGAGCTGCGCCGCGGGGTTGCCGCCGAGGTTGATGCGCTCGGGCGTGTCGAAGCCGGTCCAGACCACAGCCACGTAGTAAGGCGTGCAGCCGGCAAACCAGCGGTCCTTGTAGTCGCCGGAGGTGCCGGTCTTGCCTGCCACGGGCATGCTGTAGAGCCGCGCCTCCTGGCCGGTGCCCTCTTCGACGCCCTTTTTCATCATCCAGGTCATGCAGTAGGCGGTGTTGGGTGCGAAGGCGGTGATGGTCTTCGGCTCGTTGTTGAGCACGACGTTGCCCTTGGAGTCCGTCACCATGGTATAGGTGCGGCTGTAGGTGAAGACGCCGTCGTTGACCAGCGCGCAGTAGGCCGCCGCCATCTCGCGCACCGAGACGCCGTTTGTGAGCTGGCCCAGCGCCATGGGGGAGTAGGAGGCGTCGTCCGGTACCAGGCTCGTGAAGCCGAGGCGCTCGGTCAGATAATTGTATGCGGTCTGCGGCGTCAGCTTGTCGATGATCTGGGCGGCCACGGTGTTGAGCGACCATTTGAGGGCCGTGTAGATCGTGACCATGCCATAGTTCTCGTAGCTGTCGTTGTGCGGATACCAGTCCGTGCCGTTGAGGTGGATATAGGGGGAGTCGTTGACGGTGGTATCCGGGGTGATGAGCCCCTCGTTGATGGCCGGGGCGTAGGAGGCCAGCGGCTTGATGGACGAGCCGGGCGAGCGGGTGGCGCCGCCGTAGGCAAAACCGTCCACCGACACGGGCACCGCGCGGTTGAGCTCGAAGCTGCGCGTTTTCTGCCCGACGCCGCCCTCCAGAGCGAGGATGCGCCCGTCGTAGGGGTTCATGACGACGATGGCGCTCTGCAGCTGCTGGGCGCTGCCGGTGCGGGGCAGGTTGGAGGTATCCTGATAGATGCCGTCGGCGATGGCCTGGATGTTCGCGTCCTGGCAGCAGTAGATCTGGTATCCGCCGTTGAAGAGCAGGGTGCGGGCGGCCTGACGGCTGATGCCCTTGGCCTCCATCAGATCGCGGATCACATCGTAGATCACGACCTCCTCATAATAGGAGTAGACCTGAGAGGTATTCTGCTGGCCCGGCGTGTAGGAGAAGACGAGCTCCTCGGCCACCGCGTCCTGCCAGGTCTGGTAGTCGATGTAGCCCTGCTCGTACATCTCGCGCAGGATGACCTCCTGCCGCTGCTTGTTGTTGTCCTCGTTGTAGAAGGGGTCGCAATAGGTGGGCTTGTTGGTGATGCCCACGATGGCGGCGGACTCCGCCAGCGACAGCTCGGACACGTCCTTGCCGAAATAGGTCTGGGCCGCGGCCTGTACGCCGTAGCAGCCCTCGCCGAAGTACACGGCGTTGAGATACCACTCGATGATCTCCTGCTTGTTGTACTTCTTCTCCAGCTCCAGCGCGCCGAAGATCTCGCCGAGCTTGCGCTGGATGGTGACCTCGTCCTTGCCGGTGAGGTTCTTGATGAGCTGCTGGGTGATGGTCGAGCCGCCGGAGCCGGTCTCCATGCGGGCGAACATCTCCACAAAGGCGCCGGAGGTGCGGTACCAGTCCACGCCCTTGTGCTCGTAGAAGCGCTTGTCCTCGATGGCGACCAGCGCGTGCTGCATGTACTCGGGGATATCCTCGATATCCACCCAGATACGCTTGTAATTGCCCACCAGCGTCTTGAGCTGCTGCCATTCCCCGGCGGAGTTCTGGTACCAGATCGTGCTGGACTCGGAGAGCTGATAGTCCTCCAGCGACAGATCCATGTTCTGCGTCAGGAAGTTCTTGACGTAGTAGGCGAAGATGCAGGTGAACAGGAGCCCGGCGATCAGCAGGATCAGCAGGATCGAGCCGAAGATCTTGAAGACCGTGCTGACGACGGAGGAAGCGGCGTCCACGGTGAAGCCGGCGGCCTTGAACGCCATCAGCAGGCCCTTCGGCGTCCGGCTGTTTTTGTTCTGGGATCCACTCATGCGGCGTTCAGCACCTCCTTTGCTTGAACGGAAAAAGCCGATACGAAGCGTATGCGGCGGATGGTCGGGGTAAGAAAGCAGAAACAGTATACCACACAATGTCAACCATGGGAGCAGAAATTGGAAAAATTCATAAAGTTTAATATTTGCGGGAGAGCGGCCCGCGCCGTCCCCCAGAATATTTTCCCAAAAAACAGGGAAAATATCACAGAATCCAAAAAGGGGGGAGATCCGCATGGGACTGAGGGTGCGCATCGCGCTTTTGATGGTGCTGGCGGCCGCGGCGGCCTTCACGGGGGCCGAGGCCTGGCGGGGGCTGCGTCCGCGGGAGAACATCCACCTGCCGCATGAGATCTACGACGCCTACGCAGCCCGCGCGGAGAGCGCCATGTACTTCCTGCGCGAGAGCGAAGGGCGCGTAGCGGTCTACGAGACGGAGCGGGCGCGAAAGCCCCTGCGCGTGACGGAGATCGAGCTGTGCTGTCTGCGCGCGGCGGACCGGGCCATGGTGGAGCAGGGCATCCCCGTGCTGTCGCAGCAGGAGCTGCTGGCGCTGCTGGAGGATCTGGGCTCCTGAGGGAAACTTAAGAAAATGAAAGCGCTTTGATGCCAGTTTGAAGTTGATTTCCGGCGGCCCATAGGGTAAAATAGAAGCAGCACAGAGAGGAGGTTTCGGCTATGAGCGAGGATTTCGGCAGCGACTTCATCACCATCGTGGACGATGACGGTCAGGAGTTTGAGCTTGAGGTGCTTGACACCATGGATTACAAGGGGGAGACCTACCTGGCCTTCCTGCCCGCCAACATGGATGAGGACGATCCGGACTACGGCATCATCATCCTCCGCTCCGTCCTCGACGAGAACGGGGACGAGCTCTTCGAGTCCATCGACGACGAGGAGCAGCTGCAGGACGTGTACGAGCACTTCATGGTCCTGCTCTTCGACGACGAGGACGAAGAGGAATAAGCAGGCGCCGACGGCATATACTGTCAGCAGAGAAGGAAACGAAGTTCTGCGGTGTGCGTGGTTGCCCTTCGAGGCGCAGCGGCCCATTAAACCCACATCTCTCATAAGGGATGCCGATTTGAATCTGCGGATTGCAGGCCTCCCGACTCCGGTCGGACGTTGGAAGCAGCGAAACAGAACTTAGGCGACCCACCTGCCTATTTGTGCAGGTTATAATAGGGCCGACACGGCATGCGCGGACTGCTCCCCCGGGGAAACCCGGGGGAGTTTTATTTTAGGCCTACGCAGGCGGGCTTGATCGCAAACGGGAAGGGTGATACAATAATTAGGACAAACAATGTGGGAGGATTCAGATGATTGCCGTCAAGATCATTACCATCGTACTGGGCCTGGCTTTCCTTCTGTTCGGATATTTCATATATTATAAAAAGCAATACCATCTCATCAATGACTTCCAGGCGGAGCGGGAAGCAGGACGAAAAGACGAGCGATATGCCGAAAGAGTGGGACGGATCGAATTTGTGATCGGCGTCGTCCTGCTTGTGATCGGCGTGCTGCTGATGCTGTTTGCGTAAGGCGGAGGCGGCGCCCGCGTGCGCGTAATACGAGCCCCTAAGAAGCAAAACGAAGGTCACCTCGTAGGGGCGATTCAAGAATCGCCCGCCGACATGGTGTAAGGTTGGTCAAGCGGGACGTCGAGGACGCCGTCCCCTACGAGCGAAAACGGAGGTCTCCCCGTAGGGGCGACCATTGGTCGCCCGTCGGCACGGGAAAAAAGAACGACAAAGGAGCGGGCCGAAGCCCGCTCCTTTTTCCTTGTTCTCTTTGCCGTGGGATCACACCACGCCCTGGGCCATCATGGCCTGGGCCACCTTCAGGAAGCCCGCGACGTTCGCGCCGACCATCAGGTCGCCCGGCTTGCCGCACTCCACGGAGGCGTCATAGCAGGCCTTGTAGATGTTCTTCATGATGCCGTGCAGCTTTTCGTCGACTTCCTCGAAGCTCCAGCTCATGCGGATGGAGTTCTGGCTCATCTCCAGGCCGGAGGTGGCCACGCCGCCGGCGTTGGAGGCCTTGCCGGGGCTGTAGAGCAGGCCGTTCGACTTCACGACCTCGATGGCCTCGGGCGTCAGCGGCATGTTGGCGCCCTCGAAGACGGCCATGCAGCCGTTGTCGACCAGCGCCTGCGCGCCCTTCTCGTCCATCTCGTTCTGGCTGGCGCAGGGATGGGCGATGTCGCACTTGACGGTCCAGATGTTGCGGCAGCCCTCGTGGTACTCGGAGCCGGGCACCTCGTCGGCGTAGACGCTGATGCGCGCGCGCCTCTTCTGCTTGATGTCGAACAGCTTTTTCAGATCGACACCCTTGGGATCGTAGATATAGCCCTGGGAGTCGGACATGGCGACGACCTTGCCGCCGAGCTGCGTGACCTTCTCGGCGCAGTACTGCGCCACGTTGCCGGAGCCGGAGACGATAACGGTCTTGCCCTCATAGCTGTCGTTCTTCAGGTGCTTGAGCGCCTCGGCCGAGAAGTAGCACAGGCCGTAGCCGGTGGCCTGCGTGCGGGCCAGGGAGCCGCCGAAGGTCAGACCCTTGCCGGTGATGACGCCGCCCTCGAAGCGGTCGACGATGCGCTTGTACTGGCCGTACATATAGGCCACCTCGCGCGCACCCACGCCGATATCGCCGGCGGGGGTGTCGGTGAACTGGCCGATATGGCGGTAGAGCTCGGTCATGAAGCTCTGGCAGAAGCGCATGACCTCCGCGTCGGACTTGCCCTTCGGGTCGAAGTCGGAGCCGCCCTTGCCGCCGCCCATGGGCAGCGTGGTCAGGGAGTTCTTGAGGATCTGCTCGAAACCGAGGAACTTCATGATGGAGAGGTTGACGGAGGGATGGAAGCGCAGACCGCCCTTGTAGGGGCCGATCGCGGAGTTGTACTGCACGCGGTAGCCGCGGTTGACATGAACGACACCTTCATCGTCCGTCCAGGGAACGCGAAACTCGATCACGCGCTCCGGCTCCACAAAGCGCTCGAGCAGGGAGGCCTTCTCCCACTCGGGGTGCTTGTCGATGACAAGCTCCAGGGATTCAAAGACCTCGCGCACGGCCTGCAGGAACTCAGGCTCGTGAGCATCGCGCCGCTCTACGTCGGCATAGACTTTCTTCAGGTATTCGTTGGTGAACATGTTTTATGCTGACCTCCTAATTATTTTTTCCGGAATGGGCCTGTTGTCAGTATAGCACAGCTTGTCAGGGAAGACAAGCACGATATTTGTTAATTGTAAATCACCGGGACCTGTGTTATAATATGCTGAATTGTTAAAATGATACAAATAAGGAGGAGCAAAATGGTCACAAAAACGAATTTCGGCGCGTACGCGCTGTATACGATCGAGGCGGGCGAGCTCGCCGTCTCGATCACGACGCTGGGCGCCACGGTGACGAGCCTGCGCTTTCGCGGCCGGGAGTGCGTGCCGGGCTATGACAGCCCGGAAGGCTACCTCGGCGGTACGGCCTACCTCGGCGCCGCCATCGGGCGCTACGGCAACCGCATCGCGCTCGCGCGCTTCACGCTGGGCGGCAAAGAGTGCATGCTGCCGGCAAACGAGGGGCCGAATCAGCTCCACGGCGGACCCAACTCCTATGACAAGCGGGAGTGGTCGGCCGAGGTGCTGGACGACGCGGTGCGCTTCACGCTCTCTTCCCCGGACGGGGACAACGGCTTCCCCGGCGCTCTCAGCGCCGCGGTGACTTACAGCGTCAGGGGCGGCACCCTGCGCCTGGACTTCGAGGGCGACAGCGACGCCGACACGGTCTACGCCCCCACAAGCCACATGTACTTCGACCTCTCCGGGCGGGAAAACTGCCGGGAGGCGGAGCTGCAGGTCAACGCCTCGCACTATCTGGAGGTGGACGCCGGCCTGATCCCCACGGAAGTCACGCCGGTAGAGGGCACGCGCTTCGACTTCCGCAGCGCGCGGAAGATCGGACAGGCCTACGACCACTGCTTCGTTCTGGATGGGGAGACGGCCTGCGTCCTGTGCGACGGAGGGGTCCGGATGACCCTCTCCACGGATCTCCCGGCCCTGCAGGTCTACACCGGCGAATTCCTGCCCGCGCCCTTCAAGCCCTTCGGTGCGGTCGCGCTGGAGCCGGAGAGCTTTCCCGACAGCCCGAACCGCCCGGATTTCCCGAGCACCGTGCTGCGCGCCGGCGAGCACTTCCACCGCTGGGCGGAGTACAGATTTGAAACGGTGTGAAAAGGATGCTTCCGGCAAGGAAGGCAAATCGACTTCCGGCGTTTGATTATTCTCAAAACGGTGCCTATTTCCTTACCATTTGCACAAAAAACCGGGAGTGCTTGTTTTGGGAACAACCTTTCCCTCCCACCGTAGGGGAGCGCACCGCGCTCCCGCAAAAGGGGTATTCCCTGTCTCAGGAGGGGGAGATCGTTCGCCGCAGGATTGAAGAGATCACGAAGCACTATTCTTCTGTTTCCGTGGATCGTTATGTGATTATGCCCAACCATGTGCATCTTCTGCTGCGGATCGAGGAAGACGCAGGAGGCGGGCGCGCAATGCGCGCCCCTACGGTATCGACCCTGGTTTGTCAGTTGAAAGGCGCAGTCAGCAAAGACGTGGGGCAAAAAATCTGGCAGCGCTCCTTTCATGATCATGTGATCCGAAACGAGCGGGATTACACGGAGATCTGGCAGTATATTGAGGATAATCCGCGCAGATGGAGAGAAGACAAACTTTTTTGCGCTTCTCCTGACAGGATGTGAAAGCTTTTCCCGTAAAAATGCGTTATTAGAGTTAGAACCTTACAGGAGGGGCCGATGAAGTATATGCATTTCAATTCCTCCTGCGCTTGGGCGGGGCTTGCCAACCTGCTGGCGCTGCGGGGATATGACACAGAAGACGCAGAGATCGCCCTGGATATGGGGCTGCCTTATCTGATTGCGCAGGAGGACGGTGCATATCTGGCGGGACCGATGCTGCAGGGCAAGCGCTGGTTTGACCTGTATCTGCTTCCGCGAGGCTTTGTGGTGGAGGAAAAAACGATCCCACGGGAAGAGCTTTCGCGATTCCTTGAAAAGCAGGACAGCGCTATGCTGGGCCTGTACGTCTCGGAGCGGGATAAACATGCGGTCATCTATACCGGAATGAAAGGCGGAAAGCTCTCCTTTCTGAACAACAAATGGGAGTCTGATCCCGCTCCGGGCACATTCAGCCTGACCGCAGAGGATCTTCTGCTTCGCGCGGATGAGCCGACCACTGTGGCTGTCCTTCACAGATGTAAGCCACAGGAGACAGATTTCTCGAAGCTCAGGAGAGACTCCGTACGAATGCTGGGGAGCATGCGTACGGATCTGCATAGCTTCTGCGAACAGCCGCAGGACCCGGAGGCAATGCGCGGCGCGCTGAACCGTCTTTTCCGCCCCTTGTTTCTGGATGGGATTTCCATGATGGAACTGCTTGGCGAAAGCGGGATCGCCGGGAATATGAAAACCCTGCAAAGCCAGCTGATGTCCCTTCTGCGGGCTGGCATTACGGCTGCTCCGTCTGAAGAAATCGATCTTTCGCTTCTGGACCGCACAGTGGAGGACTGGGCAGATCTGATCCGCAAAAAAGATGCATAGCAGAAGAGCCGAAGAAAAAGGCAGGAGAATTCACGTTGTCGCGGATTCTCCTGCCTTTTCGGTATTGACTTTTCAGGACCACTCGCCCTTGTATTCCGAGAACTTCACGTAGACCACGCCGTCGATCACGCGGATGGAGCCCGCGTCGGGATAGACCGGCATGTCCTGCGTGCGCGCATCCGCGGCGAGCGCCTTCGCCTCGGCGCGCTCGGCAAAGACCATGTTGGCCCCCAGATACCAGCGGATGAACAGCGGCTCGGTGGAGCCGTTGAACTGGGAGTGGACCAGGATCTGCCCGTCCACGCCGTAGATGTCCGGGTCGTTGACGAAGAGCTCCGGGATCTCCTCGAGAAAATCGCTGGCCGAGTCGTAGAGCGCCACGGGCATGTCCTCCCGGTACTCGGGCAGGGATCGGATCTGCGTCACGAGCGTTGTGGCGAGGGAATAGGCGCTCTCGTAGTGCAGCTCAAGCTGCAGATAGCTGCGGTTGGCGTAGATGACGTTCAGCAGCACGATGAGCGCCAGCGCCGCGCAGCCGAGATCCTTTCCGGCGTTTTTCCATTTGACCGGCAGCTGCTCGAGGCCCAGAAAGACCAGAACATACAGGCATACGAAGCCGTAGAGCACCAGCGTGTGGATCCTTCCCCAGTCGATGATGAGATAGAGGCAGCACAGCGCAAGCGGCAGCAGCAGCAGGATGAAGAGCAGCAGCAGGGTCTGCCGCGGCTTTTTCGCCCGGAGCTGGCTGTACACCAGCCCCGCGGCACACAGCAGGAAGGCCAGAAAATGCAGCGCCCGCGAGAGCTTGGAGACGATCAGCATGTTGTAGCGGGAGGTCAGGTTGTACACGAACATCCCGTAGGCCGTGGCGACGCCCTTCAAAAGACCGGGCCCCATGTAGAGCGCCTCGTTGGTGTACTCGTTGGCGTCGATGCCGACGATGCGCAGCGCGATGTTGATGGACACGCGGTAGAGCCCCGCGCCGAGGGCGAGCAGCAGCAGATAGCGCAGGCCTGTCCGGAAAACGGCGGGGGAGCGGTCCTCCGCCCCGGCGTCCAGAATGTCCTTCACCAGCAGCAGCAGGAGCAGCCCCGCCGCGATGGACACATAGCCCTGGTAGATGCTCAGCGCGAACACGAGCGGCGGCACGAAGCACAGAAAGCCGCGCCAACCGCGGAGGCTGCGCGCCGCCCACACGGCGAACACCACCAGCAGGAAGGCCAGCGCGTAGCTGCTCGCGACGAACATGAAGCTGAAGTTGCCGATCTGGGACGGAAAGACGATAATCAGCGCGGGCAGCAGGATCTGCGCGAGCGGGCTTTTGAACGCGAACATGCGCACGATCAGGCAGGCGGCGGCGGAGAGCAGCAGCAGGCTCACCACGCCGTGCAGCCAGGGCATGGTGAAGTTCGGGATCAGCGCCTGCACCAGCACCAGCCCCCAGCGGCCGGAGCCCACGGTCTCCCCCTTGCCGAAGAGATAGCGGACGCCGTCGTAGTTGGGCAGGTTGTTGGTGATCACGTACATGTGCGCCAGCAGCCCCGCGATCAGCGAGGACAGGAGCGGCAGGCGGTTGGCCCGCAGCACGCCGCCGAGGCGGCGCAGGCAGCGCTCCAGCAGGCTTTCGTTTGTGTCGGTCATAAAATGGCCTCCTAAGGGAAAGAAGGGGGTAAAAATGCCCTCTTGACCGTAGGGGCGGCTATCAGCCGCCCGGCGGTACAACAAAACGACATAGGGGAACGGCAATGCGAATTCGTTCATCCGGGCAGGTCCGCACTCTGTTTTGCGAAAAACCTAAGAGGCCGCGCGGGCGGCTGATAGCCGCCCCTACGAATAAACGACAGGAGGCGGCACCGCGGCCCCTCAAAACTCAGTTCTCAAAACTCTCGTCCAGCTCCTGCAGGAACAGCGCGGCCTCGCCGTCGGAGGGCATGCGGAAGCCGATGCGCGGCGAGACGGTAAAGACCTCCACGGCCGGGCCGTCCATCAGGCAGCTGCGCTTGAACTGCTGGGAGAAAAGCCGCCTGCACCAGCTCGTGAGCCAGCGGCGCAGCTCCTCGTCCGTAAACTCGTTGGCATAGGCGAGCTTTGCCAGGCGCAGGGTCTTGGAGGGCGTGAAGCCCTCGATCAGGATGCAGTGGGTGAAGAAGTCCTGCAGGCTGTAGGAGCCCACGGCCTCCTCGCTCTTCTGCTCGATCTGATCGTCGTGGATGGGCAGCAGCTCGGGCGTGACCGGGCAGTCCAGCACGTCGTAGAGCGCGGCCTTGAGCACGCGGTCTTCGGTGGTGTCCGCAATATGACGGACGTTTGCGCGCACCTGGGTCTTGGTCAGGCCCAGATTCACGTCGTACATGCTGGTGTGGTCGCCGTTGTAGGTGCACCAGCCGTCGATATACTCGCTGAGGTCCTCGGTGCCCACGTCGAGGCCGTTGCACTTGTTGGCGATGTCCATCAGGACCTGCGTGCGCTCGCGCGCCTGGGCGTTTTCATAGGCGACGGAGTAGTCGTCATGGGCGTGGCCGATGTCGTCGAAATGCTGATAGACGCTCTTGCCGATGTCGATGACGCGCACCTCGCAGCCGAGCTGCTCGGCCACGACGACGGCGTTGGACTTGGTGCGGCTGGAGGTGCCGAAGCAGGGCATGGTGCAGGCCACGACGTTCGTGGAGGGCAGGCCCATTTTCTTCACCGCCATCGCGCACACCAGCACGCAGAGCGTGGAGTCCACGCCGCCGGAGATCCCGACCACGCAGTGGTCCAGATGGGCGTACTCCATGCGCTTGACGAGACCGGCGACCTGGATGTCCAGCATGCGCTCACAGTAAGCGGGCAGCGCCTGCGCGGTCTCGGGCAGGTGCGGGTGCATGAGAAATCTGCGGGTGAGCACAGTCTCCGACGCCTCTTTACCCCAGGAATACTCGAAGCAGTCGCTTTCAAACTCGAAATCGGAGCAGCCGCGGCGCAGGTTTACCAGAAGCTGCGCGTCGATCTCCGTGATTGCGAAGCTGTCCTCCCCCTCTTCGACGGCCAGCAGCTTCCCGTTCTCCGCCGCGAGGCAGAGCCCGGAGTAGACGTGGTCGGTGCTGCTTTCGCCCCTGCCGGGGGCGGCCAGCAGGACGCCGGCCCTGAGGTGCTTCGACTCATAGCGCGCCTGCAGCTCGGCGTCGGCGCGGGAGGAGAGGGTCTCCGGGAAGGAGGCCATCTGCACGATCAGCGTCGCGCCGGCGCGGGCCAGGCGGAGAGCGGGCGGCTCCAAGGCATCCCGGTCGCTTCCCAGCTCCACGCCCACCTTCAGCTCGCTCAGCGCCTCGCAGCAGAAGAGGCTGTCGCCGCTCTCCAGCACGGTCTCGTACTCGCCGATCTTCACATAGCGGTTTTCCATGGCGGGGGCCGAGAAGGGGCTGCCGTCCACGTTCTCGCGGGGGATCAGCGCCAGGATCTCGCCGTCATGGAGCGCGGCGGCTGCGCTGTACACGCGGGCGCCCACGGCCAGCGGCAGGCCGACAAAGGCCAGCAGATCCATGCCCTCGGTGGCCTTCGCCACCCGGGCCAGGGCCTTCTTCGCGCCGTCGAGCAGCACGCGGTGGGTATAGAGGTCATAGCAGCTCGCACCGGTCAGCGTCAGCTCCGGGAAGGCGAGCACCCTGACCCCTTTTTCGTCGGCCGCCCGGAGGCAGTCGATCACGCGGTCGGCGTTGTATTCCGCGTCGGCCACCCGGATGACCGGGGCCGCCGCCGCGACTTTCACAAAACCGTCTTTCATTTCAATAATCCTTTCCTCTTAGCCTTCCCCTCTGGGGAAGGGGGACCGCGGAGCGGTGGATGAGGTCCTTTCCTTACAGCCTGATGCGCTCGGAGATGTAGGCTTTGACCTCGGAGATGGGGATGCGGACCTGCTGCATGCTGTCGCGCTCGCGCACGGTCACGCAGCCGTCGGCCTCGTCGGTCTCGGTGCCGACGGTGTTGAAGTCGAAGGTGACGCAGAAGGGCGTGCCGATCTCGTCCTCGCGGCGGTAGCGCTTGCCGATGGAGCCGGTCTCGTCGTAGTCGCACATGAAGTCCTTCGAGAGCTCCTGATACAGCGCCAGCGCGGGGCCGGTGAGGACCTCCTTGCGGCTCAGCGGCAGGATCGCGCACTTGAAGGGCGCGAGCGCGGGGTGCAGATGCAGCACGGTGCGCACGTCGTCGTTGCCCTTCTTGTCCTGACCCACGACCTCCTCGTCGTAGGCGTCGCACAGCACGGAGAGCACGGTGCGCTCCACGCCGAGGGACGGCTCGATGACGTAGGGGATATAGTGCTCGTTCTTCTCCTGATCGTAGTAGGTCAGATCCTGACCGGAGACCTCCTGATGGCGGCTCAGGTCGTAGTTGGTGCGGTCGGCGACGCCCCAGAGCTCGCCCCAGCCGAAGGGGAAGAGGAACTCAAAGTCCGTGGTGGCCTTGGAGTAGAAGCTCAGCTCCTCGGGATCGTGATCGCGCAGGCGGAGGTTCTCGTCCTTCAGGCCGATGGTAAGCAGGAACTCGTGGCAGAAGCTGCGCCAGTAGTCGAACCACTCCAGATCGGTTTCAGGCTCGCAGAAAAACTCCAGCTCCATCTGCTCGAACTCGCGCACGCGGAAGATGAAGTTGCCCGGCGTGATCTCGTTGCGGAAGCTCTTGCCGATTTGGCCGATGCCGAAGGGCAGCTTCCGGCGCGTGGTGCGCTGGACGTTGACGAAGTTGGTAAAGATGCCCTGCGCGGTCTCGGGGCGCAGATACACGGTGTTCTTCGCGTCCTCGGTGACGCCCTGGAAGGTCTTGAACATCAGGTTGAACTGACGGATATCGGTGAAGTTGTGCTTGCCGCAGGAGGGGCAGGGGATGTTGTGCTCCTCGACGAAGTCCTTCATCTCGCTCTGGGAGAAGGCGTCGATCGGCTTTTCGAGCTGGTAGCCGCTGACGGCGCACCAGTCCTCGATCACCTTGTCGGCGCGGAAGCGCTCGTGGCACTCGCGGCAGTCCATCAGCGGGTCGGAGAAGCCGCCCAGATGGCCGGAGGCGACCCAGGTCTGTGGGTTCATCAGGATCGCGGCGTCGAGCCCGACGTTGTAGCGGTTCTCCTGAATGAACTTCTGCCACCAGGCGCGCTTGACGTTGTTTTTCAGCTCCACGCCCAGAGGCCCGTAGTCCCAGGTGTTGGCGAGGCCGCCGTAGATCTCGGAGCCGGCGAAGATGAAGCCGCGGTTTTTGCACAGCGCGACGATCTTGTCCATGGTTTTTTCGGTGTTTTTCATAGTTCAGTCCTTTCCCGCGGCTGGCTGCCGCGGAGAGTTTATTCCGGGCGCATGCCGCCCGGTTCACAGCTACACAATATAACACATTCCGATAGCATGCGCAAGGAAAGATAAAGATATATCATGCACACTGCAGATCCCGTTTATTCGCGGCGCATGCGGCGGTGTTTTTTTCGTGCACGCGGCACAAAAATAGTGTATACTATAGGTAGAGAAAAGATCGGGGAAGGATTATGGCGAAAGAGAGAAAAACCGAAAAACGGGGTCTGCGGCGCCGGATGCTGCCGCTCTGCGCGCTGCTCTTCGCGGCGGCCCTGCTCCTCGCGCTCGACGCACGTCACGTGCGTTTCTATCTGAGCGGCCCCCGTGATCTGGAGCTGCCCGTGGGCAGCGAGTATGCCGAGCCCGGCTGTCGGGCCGTGAGCGCGGGCAGCCTTTTCGGAGAACTCGGGCCGGAGCTGCACGTGACGGCCGAGGGCGCGGTGGACGGGCAGACGCTCGGCGTCTACACCCGGACCTACACGGCGCGCTGGCTGCTCTGGGAGGGTCGGGCGGAGCGCCGGGTCTATGTGGTGGACCGAACGCCGCCGGTCATCACGCTTACGCACCGGGAGGGCTACGCGCCGAGCTGGCTGGACGGCTACGAGGAGGAGGGCTTTCGCGCCGCGGACAACATCGACGGCGAAGTGACGGCGCAGGTGGAGCGCGTATATCTCGGAGACCGCGTGGAATACAGCGTCAGCGACGCGGCGGGCAACCGGACGACGGTCACGCGGCAGATCCCCTACTCTGTCGGCAGGCCGCGCATTCGGCCCGTCGGCGGCGAGCGGCTGCGGCTTCCCGCCTCCTTCAGCTTCACCGATCCCGGCTGGACCGCCTTTGACGACATGGGAAACGACCTGACGGAGCTTGTGAGGGTCGAGGGCGCGGTAGACCCCACGCGCCCCGGTGTTTACGAGCTGCGCTATGCCGTCGAAAACCGGGCAGGCGACGAAGTCTCCTTCACGCGAATCGTTGAGATCGTCCCGGCGGAGCTGCCGGAGAGCGTGACGCCGGAGGAGAAGACCATCTATCTGAGCTTCGACGACGGGCCGGGCCCCCATACCGCGCAGCTTCTGGACGTGCTGAAAGCCTACGGCGTGAAGGCGACCTTTTTCGTCACCTGCCGCTATCCGGACTATCTCGACATGGTGGGCCGGGCCTTCCGGGAGGGGCACAGCATCGGCGTGCACTCGGCCAGCCATGACTACTACGGGATCTACGCCTCCGAGGAGGCCTTCTACGAGGATTTCAAGGCCTGCGAGGAGATGATCCATGCCCAGACCGGGCAGTACACGACGCTCTTTCGCTTCCCGGGCGGCAGCTCCAATACCGTCAGCTCCTTCAACGAGGGGATCATGACCCGCCTGACAAAGAGCATGAATGCCATGGGCTACCAGTATTTCGACTGGAACGTGGACAGCGACGACGCGGGGAAGACCCGCACGATCCAGGGCGTGGTTCAAAACGTCGAGAACGGCTGTCAGGGGAAGGACTGCTGCCTGGTGCTGCAGCACGACGTGAAGGACTACAGCGTCGCCGCCGTGCGGCAGCTCATCGAGTGGGGCCTTGAAAACGGCTACCGCTTCGCGGCGCTCGACATGACGAGCCCGCCCGCGCATCACGAGCCGGCAAATTAGTTTTCAGTTTTCAGTTTTCAGCTATGAGGAGAAGCGGAGGCACTCCGCGCAGGCAGAGGAAAAGACGCGGCGCCGGAACCTTTTCCGACGCCGCGCGTCAAATGAGCGGATGGCAGGATTGCGGCTTGACAAAGCGGGGCTGCAAGAATACAATGCCATTGCGCCGCACCCGGCTGGACCGGGGCGACAGCAGAAAGGAATTGAATATGGAATCCAAACGCATTGCAACCCGCACCCTGACGGGGATGGCGCTCTTTACCGCCATCGTCGTCGTCCTCCAGTTTCTGGGCGCTTTCGTCCGCTTCGGCCCCTTCTCGATCTCTCTGGTGCTGATCCCCATCGTCGTGGGCGCCGCACTCTACGGCCCCGCCGCGGGCGCATGGCTCGGCTTCGTGTTCGGCCTGGTGGTCCTCCTGTCGGGCGACGCCGCGGCTTTTCTGGCGGTGAACCCGCTGGGGACGATCCTGACCGTGCTGGTCAAGGGCGCGCTCGCCGGCTTCTGCGCCGGTCTTGTCTACCGCGCGCTGGAGAAGACGAACGCGTGGCTCGCCGCGATCCTTGCGGCGGTGACCGCCCCCGTGGTGAACACCGGCATCTTTCTTGTGGGCTGCCTGCTCTTTTTTATGCCCACCGTCACCGAGTGGGCCACCGCGATGGGCTTCCCCAGTGTGGGCAACTACATGATTTTCGGCCTGGTCGGCGGAAACTTCCTGTTTGAACTGCTGTTCAACATCGTCCTCAGCCCGGTCATCGTCCGGCTCGTCAAGATCGGACGGAAAGAAAACCACTAAAAGGAGCGTGCCCCATGATCCTCGCCATCGACGTCGGCAATACCAATATCGTCCTCGGCTGCATCGAGGACGGCAAGATCCTCAACATCTTCCGCATCCACACGGACGCGAACCAGACCGACGCGGAATACGCCGTCAAGCTCAAGCAGCTCTTCGACCTCTACGGCGTGTGTGCGGCGGGCTTTGAGGGCGCAATCTATTCCTCCGTGGTGCCGCCCATCAACCGCGCGCTGCTCGCGGCGGTCAAGGCCGTCACCGGGCTCGAGTGCATGGTGGTCGGCCCCGGGATCAAAACCGGGCTGAATCTGCGGGTCGACGACCCGGGCACGGTCGCGGGCGACCTGGTGGTCGGCGCCGTGGCGGCCATCCAGTACTACGGGGCGCCGGTGCTTGTCATGGATCTCGGCACAGCGACCACGATCACCGCGATCGACAAAGACAACGGCTTTCGCGGCGGCGCGATCCTTCCAGGCGTGAAGCTGGGCATGGCGGCCCTGGCCTCCGGCACGAGCCTGCTGCCCGATATCTCAATCACCGCGCCGAAGAAGGTCATCGGCACCAACACCGTCGACTGTATGCGCTCCGCCGCGGTCTACGGCACCGCCGCCGCGATCGACGGCATGATCGAGCGCATGGAGGAGGAGCTGGGCTACCCCTGCAGGTATGTGGCCACCGGCGGCCTTGCCCAGGCGATCGTAACATGCTGTCGGCACGAGGTCGTCTGCGACGACGACCTGCTGCTCAAGGGGCTGTGGGTGCTGTGGGAGAAAAACCGGAAATAAGTTCATAAGGACGCAAAAACAGGGAGTGCCGAAGCGCTCCCTGTTTTTGCGCAGAAAGCCCCATTTCTGTCGTCCTGAGCGCATCGTAGCGCCGACCATTGGTCGGCGGACTCTGGGTTTTTCTGCGAACAACCATCAAATTAACAGGGAGTGCCGAGGCACTCCCTGTTTGCAGTAATATTTTTGCCTTATTCTTCGCCGAAGGCGACCTTGACGGCCTTGATGCCGAAGGTCATGGTGCGGCCCATGGCGATGCCGGCCATCAGGCAGGGGTAATTGTTGACGAAGAAGCCGCCGGAGCAGTCGCCGGTCACGAAGAGGCCGGGGATGGGCTCGCGGTTCTCGTCGATGGCGCGGGCGTTCTCGTCGATCAGGATGCCCTGCTCGGTCGTCAGCAGGCAGGCGCCCATCCAGAAGCCGCGGAAGGGGGCCTTCTCGATCTTGGAGAGGTGATAGGGCAGCTTGCCGAAGTCCTCATCCTCGCCCTTCTCGGCCAGCTCGTTGTAGCGCGCGACGGTGGCGAGGAAGGTCTCCTTCGCCTCACCCTCGAAGCCCAGCTTGTCAGCCAGCTCTTCCAGGGTGTCCGCCTCAAAGGCGTTGCCCTTTTCGATCTGGCCCTGGTACATCTGGTCGGCTCTCTCGATTCCGTTGCGGGTACCGGCGGAGCAGCCGATGGTGTGGAAGACCTGCACGTCCTCGCGCCAGTTGTCGTCGAAGATGGAGGCGTAAACGTGGCCGGGCTGATTGAAGGCGGCGTAGCTCATCTGGTCATAGGTGCCGGTCTCGCAG
This sequence comes from Oscillospiraceae bacterium, assembly GCA_902778285.1. Classification (GTDB taxonomy): domain Bacteria; phylum Bacillota; class Clostridia; order Oscillospirales; family Oscillospiraceae; genus Limivicinus. The sequence goes on from CACYXC010000005.1 coordinate 35,680, forward strand.
GCGAAGCGCTCGCCCTTGCGGTTGACCTTCAGGAAGGGCTGGCTGCCGATGTTGAACTGGCCCTCGGTGGCGGGGAAGACCTTGTCGCCGGCGGCGGTGGTCATGTAGCCCGCGTCGACGCCCGGAGCGACGATGCCGCGGTCAAAGAGCATGGGGGCGGGTTCGGCCTGCATGGCGGCGCCGATCCACTTGGCGGCCTTGATGCCGTCGCCGGTATCGCCGGGCCAGCTGTTGTCGTAGGTGGTGACGGCGGTGCCCATGGGGTCGAGGGCCTCCATCATGACCGGGTTGCGGGGATAGCCGCCGGTAGCCAGCAGCACGCCGTTCTTCGCATTGATGCGCAGATAGGAGCCGTCCTCCTTCTTCGCGATGACGCCGGTCACGCGGCCGGTCTCGTCCTGCTCCAGCTTGACCATCGGGGTGGAGAAGAGGATCTCATTGCCGGCGTCGGCAATGACCTGCTGGAACATATCCAGGCGGTTGAGCTTGCTGTTCCAGAAATGCTCCTCAGCGGGGAAGAAGTAGCCGGTCTTCTCCGGCTCGGGCCAGTGAGACTCGTCTCCCGCAGTCACGTTGAGCACGGCCTCGGGGTCATACTTGGCATAGCAGTCCTTGATGAACCTGTGCATGTCGGCGGACTCGTTGAACCAGGTGGAGAAGGTCTTGAGGTTCGTCTTGCCGGAGGAGAACTTCTTGAGCTCGCGGCGCATGGCGGCGCGGTCCATCGGAGCCTCGCCGGCATCCAGCATGTCCTGGGAGTCGCAGGCGCCGTACCAGCCGCGGACGCGGGCGTGCTCGGTGCCCTTCTCGATGACGAGGGTATTGTAGCCCTTGCTGGCGGCATAGGCGGCGGCGGCAAGACCGCCGTTGCCGGCGCCGACGACCAGGAAATCGGTCTCGATGGTCTCGGCGATATCCGCCTCGGCGATCTCGGGGGCGGTGCCCAGCCAGTCGGCGGGGCCGGCTTCGGCTTCTTCAGCGCCGCCGATGACCTCGATGGGGATCTCGCCCTTGGCCTGGGCGATGCACTTTGCGGCGGCCTCGCGGACGGCCTTCGAGGTGATGGAGGCGCCGGAGACGCCGTCGATCTCGGCGGCCTGCGCGGCGAGGACCTGGCTCTTCAGTTCGTCCGCAGCGGCCTGACCGATGGAAGCGGTCTCGGCAGAGACGTCGAGCACGACGTCGGTGATGGCGTCTTCCGAGAAGGTCATCGTGACGAGTACGGTGCCCATGCCCTGGGCGGTGGCGGAGTAGGTGCCGGGAGTGTAGAGGCCGGCGGCGCGGGCGGTGGCGCCCAGGCCGAGGTGCGCCAGGGTCAGGGCGGCGGCTCCGGCGACGGAGCCCTTCAGAAAGTCTCTGCGGGAAAGATTCTTCATGAGTTTCTCCTTTCAGATTTTGAGGTTTCGCTGTTGCAATGGAGTCTGAATCTGATTATAGGGCTGGGGCTTGCCCACAGGTCAAGGAAAATTTGCGGACCGCCGCAGACCGGGAAGTCCGGCCTGCGCAGGCCGCACTTGCAGATTCCGGGCCGGGAAGGTATAATGCTTTCCGAAATCCAACAAGGGCTGCCGGCCTCGCGGTCGGAGAGAGGGACAATATGAAGCAATACCGGATCGGTGATTTCGCAAAATACCTGGGGGTAACCCCCGACTTGCTCAAGCACTATGAGGAGGTCGGGATCCTGCAGCCGCAGCGCAGCGAGAGCGGCTACCGCTTTTATCCCTTTAACGCCACCTCGATCCTGATCGAGAGCGTACGGCTGCGTAACTACGGGCTGACGCTGCGGGAGATCGGGGAGATCCTGGTGAACCACAGCGTGGACAATGCCGGCATGGAGCGGCTGTTTGAACAGAACCTGGAGCGGCTGCGCCAGGAGATCCAGCTGGACGAGGCGCTGCTCCGGGAGCATGAGGCCTTCCTGCGCTGGAAAGAAGTCCTGGAGGAGCGTGACTGGGACTGGGAGATCCGCCGCAGCGAACCCATGCTCTTTCTGCCCCACACCAACCGGGACGATTTTCTGCGGGACCCGCGGATCTATGAGATCCTGAACGACTGGATGAGCTTTATCCCGCTGGTGAAGTCAAGCATGCGGGTGGATGAGAGCGGCGGCCTCACCTGGGGGTTCACGGTCCCGGCCCGCGACGCGGAGCGTCTCAATCTGCCCCTCAACGATGCGGTGGAGAGGATCCCGGCCAGAAAAATCTTCTATTACAAGTACAAGGCCCAAGAGCCGAGGTTCTATCAGGAGGACCGCGAGCTGCCCGGACACCCCGCTTTCCAGACGCTGCGCGCGCTGGGGCTGGTGAACGAGGGCAGCTATTACAGAACTGCGATGATGCCGGCCGACTGGCAGCAGGCGCTGAGATATCACTACGGCTATTACGCGATCCCCCTTGCGGAGCAATGAAAACAGCGAAAATGAAAACAACGAACAGGACAGCGCCCGGAAGAGCTTTCTTCCGGGCGCTGTCTCAGACGGCAGATAAACCCATATAGAACACGCCGGACTTGCATGGGGAGAGCGCGAGAGGGGACGGTAATCCCCTTTCGCAGTACAATCTGTGTAAAAAAGGGAACTTTTTCGGAAGTTCCCTTTTTTGCTGTCTCAAGCTGTCGACACTTTGTCGACAGCTTGAGACAGCGCCCGGAAGAGCTTTCTTCCGGGCGCTGTCTGTTTTTTGCTTTCCGCCGCTTTTCAGGCGTTCCAGGCGGTGATCTGCTCGCGCAGCCACTGGGCAAACTCGTCGATGCCCTCGCCGGTGCGGGCGCAGATGGGGATGATCTTCATGTCGGGATTGAGGCGCAGGACGTACTTTTTGCAGGCCTCCAGGTCGAAGTCGAAATAGGGCAGCACGTCGATCTTGTTGATGAGCAGCACGTCGCAGATGGAGAACATCAGCGGGTACTTGAGGGGCTTGTCGTCGCCCTCGGGGACGGAGAGGATCATGGCGTTTTTGACCGCGCCGGTATCGAACTCCGCGGGGCAGACGAGGTTGCCGATGTTTTCGAGGATCGCAAAGTCGATGTCCTCCGTGCCGAGACCGACGAGGCCCTGCTTCGTCATGCCCGCGTCGAGGTGGCACATGCCGCCGGTGTGCAACTGGATGACCTTGACTCCGGTCTTCTCGATCGTGGCGGCATCCACGTCGGAGTCGATGTCGGCCTCCATGACGCCGATGCGGAATTCGTCCTTCAGCGCGGCGATCGTCGCCTTCAGGGTGGTGGTTTTGCCGGAGCCGGGGGAGCTCATCAGATTCAGGAGGAAGGTCTTCTCCCGCTTGAGCTGCTCGCGCAGCTTGTCGGCCTCCCGGTCGTTGTTTTCAAAAACGCTCTGCTTGATTTCCAGTACGCGATAGCCTTCCATGGTAACACCTCAGTATCGAAAGAATAGTAACAATGCCAACTGAACTATTTTATCACACACGCCCTATTTTAGCAAGTCCATGGCTCTGCGAAAGTCCTGCTCAAAGGCCGCCCGGTTTTGGATGTAATCGCTGCCGCCGTCCGGAAGCCACAGCGTCCGCTCCCGCAGGGAGAGCAGCAGGGAGGAGAGCGCGTCCGCCCCCTCTCCGCCGGGCAGCGCCGGAATCAGAGCGCAGGAGAGCGCAAGCTTCGCCGCCCTGTCGCCGGAGAAGAACCAGCGGAGGAAGGCCGCGGCGCCGCGCTGCTGCTTCCCGTCGCGGCTGAGCACCGCGAGCGTGCGCTGATCGGCCAGCAGCGGCGTCCCCTCCGGGCAGAACAGGGAGAGCGTATATCCCACAGGAACACCCTCCGCCAGCGCGTCGGAATAGACGATCACGGCGGGCAGTTCACTCTTGAGCAGCGCGGCGGCGCCGGCGTCCCCGACGTACAGACCGCCGGAGAAGGCGGCGTCGGCCAGCGCGTTCCAGCCCGCCCGAAAGGCCTCGCTGAAGCAGTCTCTCTCTCGGTCTGCGTGAAATTCGCCGCTGTCCAGCACGAGCTGGCACAGGAGATCGGCATAGGAGTCCGCGCCGAGGAAGGGCAGGCGCGTGTCCGCCCCGTAGGAGGCGGCGCGAGCGCAGAGGGCGTCGAGCCCGGCGGGCAGGTCCTCCCGCGCGCAGAGGAGCTGTACGCGGCTACCGATCGGATAGACGCTGCGCCCGATCCCCTCCGCGCGGTACGCGACGGCCTCCGGATAGGAGACCGAGACGACGGCGTCCGTGAGCAGGGAGCGCTCGTCCAGAGAGAAAGACAGCGTGTGGGAGCAGAGCAGCAGGTCCGGCCGGGCGGTGTTCAGCGCCCGCTCCAGCGCCGCGTCGTTTTCAAAGCGCCGCAGCGCGAGCGGCGGCGCGGAAGCTTTCTTCGCGCGGTTGTATTCCTCGACCGCCGTCGTCATCGCCGACGCGAGCGGATCGTCCTCCGAGAACCAGAGGGATACGGGATAGGACGCCTCCTCCTGTCCGCAGGCGCACAGGGGCAGCAGCAGGCAGACGAGCAGCAGCAGACACAGCGTTTTCCTCATAGCGGCTGCTTTTTCATCTGCGCCCAGCGCCGGGGATAGCGCGCGGGCGTGTTCCCGACCTTGCGGATAAGGATCGCCGTGTGACGGACCTCGGTGCCGGGGATCGTATACGCCGCCGCGCACTCCAGCTCTCCGCCCAGAGTGCGGATCGCCTTTTTCGCCTCGTCCAGCTCTTCGGCGGCGCCGGGTCCCTTCATCGCGACGAAAAGCCCGCCCGTCTTCACAAAGGGCAGGCACAGCTCGCACAGCAGGTTCAGCCGCGCCACGGCCCGGGAAACGGCGATGTCAAAGCGCTCCCGATACTCCGCCGGCGCCTCCTCCGCTCTCGCGTGGACGCAGACCGCGTCCGCAAAGCCGAGGGCGTCCGCCGTCTCGCGCAGGAATTTCACCCGCTTGTCGAGACTGTCGAGCAGGGTCAGGTCGATGTCCGGCCGGGCGATCTTCAGCGCAAGGCCGGGAAAGCCCGCGCCGCTGCCCACGTCGATCACGCGCCTGCCGCCGAAATCGCAGAGCGTCAGCAGCGCCGCGCAGTCGAGAAAGTGCAGGCGCGCGCTGTCCTCCTCGCCCTCGATGGCGGTGAGGTTCATGACCCGGTTCTTCTCAGTGAGCAGCTCGTAATAGCGCCGGAAACGGTCAGTCGCCTCCGCGTCCAGCGGCAGCGCCAGCTCCGCGAAGCCGGCGCGCAGGATCTCTTCCAATGTCATGGTTCTGTCCTTATTTATAAAACTGATGATGGCCGATCGTGCACACCGGCGTCAGCGTACGCGCAAACCAGGTCGGATCGCCGCGCTCGGGATTGACGAAATACAGCGCGTCGCCCGCGGTCCTGTAGCCCTCCAGACAGAGGCAGGCCGCGATCTCCGCGCTCTCGTCGGGCGCGGCGGCGACCTCCCCGGTGCCGACGGGGGAGAATTGCAGCGTGTGCTCCCGGTCCAGCACCACCGCCATGATCGTAGCGGGAAAGTCGTCGCTTGCGACGCGGTTGAGCACCACGTTGCCCACGCCGATCTGACCCGCGAGGGACTCGTGGTGGGCCTCGGAGTAGATGATGTGGATCAGCCAGTAGAGGTCGTCGGCCTGCGTGGTGCGGGTATAATAATCCTCCCCGCCGCGCAGCAGCCGATACCCGGTGCCGCTCAGGTCGGCGCGGCTGCCGTCCTCCGCGAGCGTGACCGTCACGCCGAAGAGACGCTCCACCGCGTCGGCGGGCAGGTACAGCGAGCCGTCGGCTTGAAACCAGCCATCGGGCGCGTAGAGGTAGCGCCCGTCGGCGGTGATGTACGGCTCGCCGTCCCGCCCAACGGCCTCCAGCCCCGGCAGACGCAGCACAAAGCTGTTGCTGTCCCACAAGGTCTCGCAACCGATCCCGTAATAGATACACACGGCCTCCGGCGGGAGGTAGGCGGCGCCGCCGCGCAGATAGCCGCGCATCGTCAGCAGCCCGTCCACATAGACCGGGAGAGACTCATAGGGATGCGTCGGCGCGGGAGAGAGCGCGGGGGGCGACGGCTCGGCCGTTTGCGTCGGCTCCGGCGCGGCGGCGGGGACGTTGCCGGCCTGCGCCGTGCCGCAGGCGGCCAGCAGCATACAGAGCGCCAGCAGCAGGGGCAGGAGCCGCCTCATGCCTCCGCCTTATAGGCTTTGAGCGCCTGGGCGATCTGGTCGGGGCAGGAGGTGGGCTTGAAGCCGCAGCGGATGCCCTCCATGCGGGCGATCGCCTCGTCCACGTCCATGCCCGCCACCAGACGGGCAATGCCCTGGAGATTTCCGTCGCAGCCGCCGGTCACTTTCAGGGAGCGGACGGTGTTGCCCTCCAGCTCGAACTCCATCAGCTGGGAGCAGACGCCGCGCGGACGGTAAGAATACGTCATGTGAATCACTCCTTTTGCGTCAATATATCACGAACAGGCCCGTTTGACAAGGCGGGCGCTTCGTGAAGCGCCTCCTGCGGCGGAGTCGTTCGTTCCTCGTCGCAGGGGCGGCTATCAGCCGCCCGCAGACATGGTACGGAGACAGACAGGCGGGTGAGCGATGCTCGCCCCTACGACGGAAACGTCCGCCCGCCGTTCCCCTGTCAGGGCTCGTTTTTCCCTTGGGGCAGGCATGATCCGCCTGCCCGGACGCATAAGCTGTTGCGTGGAGGTGAGCGTATGCAGACATCCAGACGGCTCGCGGCGCTGGGACTGGCCGTGCTGAGCCTGTATCTGGCAGCAGCGGGCGGCTGGGGAGAGCGCCTGCGGCTGTTCGCCGCGGCGGGCATCGGGGAGCTGCGCGCGGCGAGCGAGACCTTGCCGGAAAAGCCTTCGCCCATTCCCACGGCGGCGGGCACGGCGGAAGCCGAAGACCTGTCGGAGCTCGTGCCCGCGCTGCTGGAAAAGGCCGGGGACGGGACGGAGATGCTGGTACAGGTCGTCGAGCCCTTCGATGGCGGCGAGGTGCGCCAGACCACGATCCCCGGGGGGCTTGCCGTCAAGAACGAGACCGCGTACCAGGTGGACGTGCAGGAGCTGCTGCGGCGCGGCCCGTCCGTGCGTCTGCCGGCGGAGGGGCCGCAGATCCTCATCCTCCACACCCACGGCAGCGAGGCCTACACCCCCGCGGGTCTGGACCGCTACGAGGCCAACGACAACCGCCGCACCGCCGACGACAAGTTCAGCGTGATCCGCGTCGGGGACGAGCTGGCCGCCGTCTTCGAGCGCGCGGGCCTGCGGGTGCTGCACGACCGGGAGATCTACGACTACCCCAGCTACACCGGCTCCTACAACCGCTCCGGCGAGGCGGTGGAGCGCTATCTGGCCGAGTATCCGGGCATCGCCGTGGTGCTGGATGTCCACCGGGACGCGCTGGGCGCCGAGGGCGTGATCTACAAGACCATGGCCGAGGAGGAGGGGACCGTCGCGAGCCAGATCATGCTGCTGGCGGGCAGCGATGAGAGCGGCCTGAGCCATCCCGACTGGCGGGAAAACCTCGCCCTGGCCCTGTACCTGCAGGAGCGGGTCGGCATGCTGCACCCGACGCTGCTGCGGCCGGTGTCTCTGGTGCCGCAGCGCTACAATCAGCACCTGAGCCGCGGCTCCCTGATCCTCGAGGTGGGCAGCAGCGGCAACACGCTGCAGGAGGCGCTCGCCGCGATCCGCCTCTTCGGAGAGGCCGCCGCGCCGGCGCTTGCGGAGCTGACGGAGGCCCCCGCGGAAGACATGGACGAAGCGTGAATTATGCGCAAATGCCCTTTACAAAAACATGCCCGCATGTTACATTGTGGACAAGCGAGCATACGCTGCAAAATAAATTACAGGAGGTTTTTCCAATGAAAAAATGGGTATGTCCCGTATGCGGTTACGTCCACGAGGGCGATACGCCCCCCGAGAAGTGCCCCGTCTGCAAGGTCCCCGGCTCCCGGTTCACCCTGCAGGCCGAGGAGCTGAGCTGGGCCGCCGAGCATGTGCTGGGCGTCGGCAAGGTGTTCCCCGACGAGGTCCCCGAGGAAGTGCGTGAGGAGATCGTCGCGGGTCTCCGCTCCAACTTCGAGGGCGAGTGCTCCGAGGTCGGCATGTATCTGGCCATGGGCAGAGTTGCCGCCCGTGAGGGTTATCCCGAAATTGCCATGTATTGGGAGAAGGCCGGTCTGGAGGAGGCCGAGCACGCCGCGAAGTTCGCGGAGCTTCTGGGCGAGGTGCTGACCGATTCCACCAAGAAGAACCTGCAGATGCGCGTCGACGCCGAGAACGGCGCCACCGCCGGCAAGACCGATCTGGCCAAGCTCTGCAAGAAGTACAACCTGGACGCCCTGCACGACACTATCCATGAGATGGCCCGCGACGAAGCCAGACACGGCAAGGCCTTCAAGGGCCTGCTGGAGAGATACTTCAAATAATTCTACACACAGGAGGAACGGAACATGCGTTATGTCTGCAATGTCTGCGGCTGGGTCTACGATGAGGACGAGGCCGGCGTGAAGTGGGAAGATCTGCCCGACGACTTCGCCTGCGAATTATGCGGGGTCGGTAAGGAAGATTTCTCTCCCGAGGAGTAAAAAACTAACATGAAAAAGCCACGGTTTTGAAACCGTGGCTTTTTCTTATGTCCCAAAACCACAGGCCAGGCCTGTGGAGCATGCTGTGCTTGCGGCCAGGGCAAGAGGTGCCCCGTAGCGCCGAGCATTGCTCGGCTTTCAAGCTGTCGACAAAGTGTCGACAGCTTGAAAGGCAAAAATGGGAACTTCCGAAAAAGTTCCCATTTTTGCACAGATTGTACCGCGAAAGGGGATTGCCGTCCCCTCTCGCGCTCTCCCCATGCGAGTCCGACTTGTTCTGTATGGGTTTGTCTACAGTCTGAGCGCCGAGCATTGCTCGGCGTTTCCTTTTGCCGACCAATGCTCGGCGCTACAGGTGGATGAGGTGGAAACCTGCAATCCGAAAAAGACACCTCATTAGTCTCGCTGCGCTCGACAGCTTCCCCTCGAGTAACCGCTGAATAAAGGCGGTTTGTTATAAAATGGCGTAAATTAAGGGAAGCATTTGGATATTTCCGGTAAATTGTATGGGTTATCTACAGGTTTT
>CACYXC010000006.1:0-19175 GCA_902778285.1 Oscillospiraceae bacterium
GCTCTGCTCGGAATTGATCTTGCTCTTGATGGTGGTGTCGGCAACCATCTTGCCGTTCTCGTCCAGAATGACCGCCTTGGTATAGGTGGAACCAACGTCGCACCCGCCGAAGTATTTCATGTCTATGTTTTCTCCTTCAGATATTTCTTACTGTGTATCAGTACTTGGGGAACTTGTTCATGTCGTACGGCTGCTTGATAACGTCCTTGCGCTCCATGTCGTCATAGTGCTTCTTCAGGAAGGGCTCGACCACGTTGAACAGGAGCTTGCCGTCCAGATCGAAGAAGAAGACGACAAAGAGCAAGGCGTTGACAGCGAAGAGGACGCCGAAGAGCTTCAGAAAGAACTTACCGATTTTGCACATATCCTTATCCTCCTTACCAGGTCATGGAATCGTCGAAGTCCAGCAGGGACGGATCCAGCGGCTCTTCGTGCATGACGGTGGTCATGTAGTCGTTGATCTGACGGCGGATCTCCGCGCGAGAGACGGTGCGGCAGTCAGGCAGCGCGTGAGGGATCCAGAAGGCCTTGATGTCTCTCTTGCGGAACTCGTCCTCGAACAGGCCGTGCACGCCCTGCATGCCCTTGCACTGGAGCTGGTCGTACATGGCGACCATGTCGCAGTTGAAGCGCTCCATGTACTCCCACAGCTCGAAGATGTGGTGCATGCCGCCGACGGCCATGCGGCGCATGGGAGCCCACATGTGGTAGGTGGCCATGTCCTCGAGCATGTGCTCGTAGGAGTCGGTGCGGATCTCCATGTCGAACATCAGGGAGTCCATGTTGATGATGCAGTTGAGGCCCCAGCAGTTGTAGGCCCAGGTGCACCAGTTGGAGAAATACAGCGGCGCGCAGGACCAGGCGATCACGCGGTGGCGGGTCTTCGGGAAGGGCTTGATCTTCTTCTCGACGCACTTGTACATGATCTTCTTGACCTTCTCGCTGGCCTCATCCCAGAAGTCGCCCTGGATGCCGTACTGCGTGGAGAAGATGCGGAACAGGGCCTGCGCGACGCCGTTGATGGGGTAGTAGTCGGTCTTGCTCGCGACTTCCCACTTCTCCCACTCGTCACGCTGCAGCTTGTTCTGCTTCTCCAGGCGCTTGACCATGGATTCCCAGCTGAAGGGAGAGCCGGTCTGCTCCTCGATGAACTTCCAGCAGTCCTCGATCTCCTTCATGCAGTACTTCTTGACCAGGGGATCATCGAACTGCATGGGGATGGGCAGGGCGAAGAGCGGCTTGTCGGCAAACCAGTCCTGCAGGGTGGAGGTGGAGACGGAAGCGTCGCAGGCCTCGTTGCAGGTGATGACCATCGGCGAGGAATCGGGCACGTCGTCCAGGACGAAAATGCCGGCCTCAGCCTGGCACATGGGGCAGGGGTCGCCGGGCAGGCCGAGAGACTGCACCGCGTCGATGTAGTTGAGAACGGTGTGGGAGTTGACGTGGCAGGTGACGAAGTAGGGGATCATCTCGATCGGGAGATAGCGGTAGCCGGCGTCCATGAAGGGATAGAACATCGTGCCGCAGGTCGTCTCGTTGGCGTAGATGGTGTGCCTGTACGCGTCGTTCTGCTTGCCGCCGTGCAGGCGGGTATCGGCGTTGAAGAAGTTGCAGATCTGCTGGATGGAGGCGCTGACCATCGCGCGGTAGTGCCAGGCGGAGGCGGCGAGTGCCTCGCCGCGCATGCCCTGCAGGCCGCGCTCGAACCAGTGGATGACGGGCAGGTAGGTCTGACCCATCCAGCGGTAACGCCAGGTGCCCTTGAAGAAGTCGATGGGGTTATTGGAGTACTTGAGGATGTCCGTGACCATGTGGACATAGTTGTAGCCCCATATCATGTACATGTAGTAGAACGTGTCCTTGACGCCGCGCCACTCTCTGTGCTTCAAGAGACCGGTCTTGTCCTCGTACAGCTCGCCCAGACGGCGGCCGCCCTCTTCGCCGGAATGGGGCTTGCCGAACCAGAAATCTTTCAGCGCTTTTTTGATATCTTTTTTCGCCATCTTACTTGCCCTCCTGGATATGCTTGATTTCAACACTTTCAACGAAGGCCTGGAAACGGGTGCGAAGCTGGCCGGAGGCGGAGTTTATGTATTCCTTCTCGATAGAGCAGACGGGGAGGCCGAAATCGCGCTGGAGGATGAAGGTGTCGATCACGCGCTCGTAGCTCCAGTACTCGCAGAACTTGTTGGAGGCGATGATCACGCCGTCGGCATGATACTCCTTCGCCAGCTCGGCGAGTCTCTTCTTGCGGGCGCGCATCTCGTCCTGCGGCATGAAGCGCGGGCAGTTGGAGGTCTTGAGGTAGTGCTCGGCAATGCAGCGCAGCGGGCTCTTGCCCTCCTCGAGCACGATGGGGATGCGGCTCTCCACCGCGCCGTAGCAGAAGCGGTCGCACACGACGAGAGCGCCGCAGCTCTCGATCAGCTTGGTGAAATCGGGGTCGTCGTTCTCGGAGCCGGCGAGGACCACCTTGCAGCGGAAGTTCTTTTTGTCGTCGGGCTCGCGGGTCTTCATCTCCTCCGCGGTCTCGCGCAGGTAGGGCAGGATCAGCTCCTTGGGGCAGGTCAGGCTCACCAGCTGGATCACGTGGAACTCATAACCGGTGATGGTGGGGTTGTCGAGCTTGCGGTAGTCGCCGATCTCGTTGATGAGGCGGCACACCTCGTTGTGCTGCTCGACGGTCTTGATCAGGGCCTCGTCGGAGATGTCGATGCCGAAGTGCTCGTGCAGGGGCTCAAGCACGTGGGCGCGGAGCTGGGTCTCGAAATGCTGATAGCTGTTTTCGTTGTTTTTGAACGGGATGTCGGTGAACTCGCAGAAGAAATCGTCGTTGTCGATGATGCGCATATCCTCGACGGAGTCGAGATGCTTCTGCTGCAGGTGCTCCTGGAAGCGGCAGGTGGCGGTGCAGGTCTCGGTGCCCATCTGGGCGTCGAGGAAATTGTATCCGCCTTCGAGCGCGCGCTCCAGCAGGGAACGGGCGTAGTGGCAGACACGGCCGGAGAGGTAGTAGGTCGCGATGTCGGGGGAAGTGCAGCGCGGCGCTCTCAGACGGGTGGAGAAGCAGCCGGGCAGGTCGAGAAGTACTTCAGGCATGAAGTAGCAGGTGTAGCCGATCGCTCTCTTGCCCTCGGCCTTGGCCTGCTTGACAAGATCGTTGTTGGCTTCCTGAAGCAGATTCTCAAAGTAGATCAGATGTTTGAGATCTCTCACAGATAACCCTCCAAATTACTATCCTATTTTGGGCGCGGTAAGCCCACTTTCACACAGATTATTATAGCGGTGTGTCAGACTAATGTCAATCGCGATTTGGCAATAGTGACAAAAAAGATTTCACTTTTCAAGGCACTTGTTATACATTTTGGTCAGGAGTGTCTATACTTTTGTATTTTTCGATAAAATTCCGGATCGTGTCGTCATCCGCGTCCGCGCGGCCCGTGATCATGCTCGGGCTGCCGCCGCCGCGGCCGCCGATGCCGGCGTTGATCTCCCGCGCGCAGGCGCGCAGATCGACCGCCCTGCTGCCGATGATGTAGCGCCTGCTCCCGCCGGCGCCGAAGAAGACGGCGGCGATCCGGCATTTTTCCATCAGCAGATTGGTAAGCTCCCGCAGCGCGACCTCGTCGAGCAGCTCGTCAAAAACGAGCAGATTCCCCTCCGTCGGGGCGAAGCTCTCCGCGATGCGCGAGGCCAGCGCCAGGCTCAGCGCCGCGATGCGCTCCTTCTGCTTCGCCTGCTGCTCCAGCTGCCGCTCCACAGCGGCCGCGATCTGCTCCCTGGGCACGCTCAGTAGTCGCGAGACGGCGCCGGTCTCCTCCTGGCGGCGGCGGTAATCGTCCAGCGCGTCCAGCCCGCACAGGAGCTCCAGACGCACACCGCCCCGGTGCCGCTCGGCGGAGAGGAGCTTGATGACGCCGATCTCCCCCGTGCGGCGCACATGCGGCGCGCAGCAGGCGCACAGGTCCACGCCCGGGATCTCCACCAGGCGCACCTGCCCCGTCAGCTCCTTCTTGCTGCGGTATTCCAGCGCCGCCAGCTCTTCCGGCGACGGATAGAAGACGCGGACCGCAAGATCCTCGCGCAGCGCCTCGTTGGCGGCGGACTCGGCGGCGGTAAGCTCCGCCTCGCTCAGCTCCCCGTCGAAGTCGATGGTCATGCACTCCGCGCCCATGTGGAAGCCCACGTTGTTGAGCCCGTACAGGCGGTGGACCGTGCCGGAGAAGACATGCTCGCCGGAGTGGTTCTGCATCCGGCGGCGGCGCTGTTCCCAGTCGACGGCGCATTCCGCCGTCTCCCCGACCGGCAGAGCCCGGTCGGCATAGTGCAGGATGCGCCCGTCCTTTTCATGCACGTCGCGTATGCGCGCCTCGCCGATGTGCCCGGTGTCGGCCGGCTGGCCTCCGCCCTCCGGGAAGAAGGCCGTGCGGTCCAGCTCCACGAGAAAGCCGCCCTTTCCCGCCTCACAGGCGGTGACGACAGCCGTAAACTCATGCAGATACGCGTCCTCGTAATACAGTTTCTCAGTCATGGTGAAATCCTCTCCAAAAAAACTTGTCATCCTGAGCGTCAGCGAAGGATCCCGCCACCGGCGCAGGGCCGGACGTCTGAGATCCTTCGTCGGCTTTCGCCTCCTCAGGATGACAGTATACTCACGTTATTACAGTTCCCGTATGATCTTATCCGCCACCTCGAGACACAGCTCGGAGGTGTGGCGCAGCGCGGTGCCGAAATCCTCCCCGCCCTGTGTCAGGCCGTCGGACACGGTTTTGATCAGCAGGCAGGGAACGGCGCTGCGGTTGCAGGTCAGCACCACGGCGGCGGCCTCCATCTCGCAGATGTCGGCCCCCCAGCGCTCGTGCAGGGCGCGCTTGGCCTCCCCGCCGTCGACGAACTTGTCCGCCGAGGCACAGACGACCTTCTTGAGTTCCGGCGCGATCTCCACGGCGCGCTTCACCAGCGAGGCCGTGGCGGGCAGGTACACGTCCGGGTACTCGAAGTACTGGCCCGGTACGGTGTCGTCATAGGCGCTGGTGTCGAAATCGTAGTGCACGACCTTCTCCACCACGCAGGTTCTGGTCTGTCCCATCTCCTCGGTCAGGCCGCCGACCACGCCGAAGTTGACCACAAGCTCTGCCTCATAGCGGTCGATGAGCAGCTGGCAGGCCGCAGCCGCGGCGATCTCCCCCGCGCCGGAGCCGATCACGAAAAGCCGATAGGCGCCCATATCATAGGTCAGCACGCGGAAGCCATGGCGCGTCTCTTCGGCGACGGCCTGACCGTAACGGGACAGGACGGCTCCCATCTCCACGGCGACCAGCATTCCGATCCTTTTCACAGCACGCGCACCCTCACCACGTCGTTCATCCGCCGGATCGCGTCGGCCACATCCTCCCCGATGGGCTCGGACAGGTCCACGATGGTCACGGCGTAGCCGTCGCGCGGCTTGTTGATCATGTGCTCCACGTTGATGTTCTTTCTGCTGATGAAGTCGAGGATGCTGGTGATCATGCGCGGCACGTTGTGGTGGATGACGCAGAGCCGGCACACCCCCATGCGGCTGAGCGCCACGTCGGGCAGATTCACGCTGTTGCGGATGTTGCCGTTTATGAGATAGTCGAGCATCTCCTCGGCGGCCATGACAGCGCAGCGGTCCTCGCTCTCGGGGGTGCAGGCGCCGATATGGGGCAGGGCGATCACGTTGGGGGCCTTCAGGATGACCTCGTTGGGGAAGTCGGTCACATACTTGGCCACCTTCCCGCTCCGCAGGGCGCGGCTCATGGCCTCGTCGTCCACGACCTCGGCGCGGCTCTCGTTGATGATGCGCACACCGTCGCGCATTTTGGAGAAGGCCTCCTCATTAAGCATATGATGCGTGCTCTCGGTGTGGGGGACGTTGATGCTGATATAGTCGCAGTTTTCAAAGATCTCGTCGAGCGTGGCGGCGTGCAGCACCGCGCGGCTCAGACGCCAGGCGGCGTCCACGGACATGAAGGGGTCGTAGCCCCAGACCTGCATGTCAAGGCCCACGGCGGCGTTGGCCACCAGCGCCCCGACGGCGCCGAGGCCGATCACACCGATGGACTTGCCCATCAGCTCCGGCCCCGTGAAGGCGGCCTTTCCCTTCTCCACCAGCGCCGGGATCTCCTCGCCCCGGTCGGCGATGGATTTTACGTAGTCGATGCTGCCCAGCACATCGCGCGAGGCGAGCACCAGCGAAGCGATCTCCTGCTCCTTGACGGCCACGGCGTTGGCGCCGGGGGCGTTGAAGACCACGATGCCGCGGCCTGCGCACTCGGCCACCGGGATATTGTTGTAGCCCGCCCCGGCCCTGGCGATGGCCAGCAGCTCGGGGTTCAGGGGATACTCGTGCAGATCGGCCGAGCGCAGGAGGATGCCCTCCGGCGCCTCCACATCCTCGCCCACAGTGCAGCCGCGGCGCTCCAGCGCCTCGATCCCCGCGGGGGCGATGGCGTTCATGGTTTTTATCTTAAACATGATGCTGTACCTCAAATTCTTTCATATAGGCGATCAGCGCGTCCACGCCCTCCATGGGCATGGCGTTGTAGAGGCTTGCGCGCATGCCGCCGGCGATCCGGTGTCCCTTGACGTTGACAAGGCCGCGGGCCGCCGCGCCTTTGACGAATTCCGCGTCCAGCTCCGCGCTGCCCGTGCGGAAGGTCACGTTCATGTCGCTGCGGCTGCCGGGCCGTGCGTGGGCGGTGAACAGGGCGCTGTTGTCCAGATAGTCGTAGACCTTCGCGGCGCGCTCGCGCTTGATCCTTTCCATCCCCTGCACGCCCCCCTGTTCTTTCAGCCAGTCGAGCACCAGCCCGAGCATGTAGATGCACCAGCAGGGCGGGGTGTTGAGCATGGAGTCGGTTTTGACCAGGGTCTGATAACTCATGATCTCCGGCGTGACGGGCAGCTCCCTGCCGAGCAGGGACCTGTCCACGATCACCACGGTCAGCCCCGCGGGGGCCATGTTCTTTTGCGCCCCGGCGTAGATCAGGCCGTAGCGGCTCACGTCGACGGGCTTGGAGAGGATGTCGGAAGACATGTCGCACACCGGCGGCGCCTTCGTCTCGGGCACATACTGCCACTCGGTGCCGTAGATGGTGTTGTTGGCGCAGTAGTAGAAATACTTCGCATCCGCGGAGAGCCTCAGCTCGTCCTGCCGCGGGATCCGGTCGTGCCCGGTATCGGAGGTATCCGCCGCGATGTTCACCGTGCCGTATTTGCGCGCCTCTTTGGCGGCCTTGCCGGAGAAGTTGCCGGTCACGGCGTAATCCGCCGCGCCGCCCTCCAGCAGGTTCATGGGGATGGCCGCGAACTGCAGCGTCGCCCCGCCCTGCAGAAACAGGATCTCATGCGTGTCGGGCACGGAGAGCGCCGCTTTGAGCTTCGCCTTTGTGGAATCGAAGATCTCCTGGAACATGGGACTTCGGTGGCTCATCTCCATCACGGACATACCGCAGCCGCCGTAATCCAGCAGATCGCGCTTCGCCCGCTCGAGCGCGGGCAGCGGCAGCACGGACGGTCCCGCGGAGAAATTGAACACCTGTTCTCTCGCCACTTTTCTTCCCTCCTGTCACAGGAAAAATGTCTAAAACAGTATATGATATTTTGTAGAATGTGTCAAATGATTTCGCCTTATCCGTTTCATAAAACAAGCCTCATAGGCTTTTTTATGAAACGGAAACAATGACTCGCGCTTATCGCACGCGGCGCACGGAAGACGCACCGCGTTTGGTCGGCGCGAGGCCTCGCAAAGCTCGGCTCAGGGTGTTTTCGTCGAGGCGGAGCCCCGTCGAAAACAGATTGCATACTTGTTTCCTTCTTTCAAGGCGGAATCAGAGGGACATAGCTCTTCCGAACTCCCCCATTGTGGTTTTAAGTGGCATCAGCAACAAGCTCCCCCACAAGCCGGTCGTTTTCCACGCCGGTGATCTTTACATTCCGAAGCTGTCCGCGCAGGCCGTGATCGGGCACCTTCACCAGCAGATAGGTGTCGCTGTGGCCGACGCTCCCCTCCTCCGAGGTTTCAAAGAGGACGGGCAGGACCTGCCCCACGCTCTGCTCCAGAAACGCCCGGTGCATCCGCGCGGCCGCGGCCTGCGCCTCGCGGGCGCGCTGAGCCTTCACGGCGTTGGTGCACTGATCCGGCAGCTTGTCCGCCGGGGTGCCGGGACGGCGGGAATAGGGGAAGACGTGCATGGCGGCAAAGGCGCATTTTTCGATAAACGCAAGGGTCTCGCGCTGATCCTCGTCCGTCTCGCCGGGGAAGCCCGTGATGAGGTCCGTGGTCAGAGCGCAGCCCGGGAAGTGCCGCCGCAGCCGCTCGCACACGGCAAAAAAGGCCGCGGTGTCATACTTACGGTTCATGGCCTTGAGCGTCCTGTCGCAGCCGGACTGCAGCGAGAGATGGAAATGGCGGCAGAGCTTCCCCGTCGCGGCAAGGCGGCGGCAGAAGTCCTCCGTGACCACGGTGGGCTCCAGCGAGCCGAGGCGGATGCGCATGTCCCCCGCGTTTGCGGCCGCGAGCTCGATCACGTCGGCAAGGCCCGGCTTTCCGGGCAGGTCCGCGCCGTAGGAGGCCACCTCGATCCCGGTGAGCACGAGCTCGCGGTAGCCCTCGTCCCGGACGCGCCGGGTCTCCGCCGCGGCGTCCTCGAGCGGCAGACTGCGCAGGCGGCCGCGGGTGTAGGGGATGATGCAGTAGCTGCAGAAGTTGACGCAGCCGTCCTGGATCTTGAGCATGGCGCGGGTGCGCCCCGCCACGGCCCCGGCGGGCAGGCGCTCAAAATCCCGGCGCCGGAAGGGCGCGTCGATCTCGCGGCTGCCCTCCCCCGCCGCGGCCGCCTTCTCCACGGCGCGGATAAAGCCTGCGCGGTCGTTGGTGCCGAAGATCACCTCCGCGCCGATCTCCGCGCTCTCCTCCGGGCTGAGCTGGGAGTAGCAGCCGGAGACGGCCACCACGGCCCCGGGATTCTCGTCCCGCAGGCGGCGGATGGTCTGGCGGGACTTGCGCCCGGACTCGGCCGTGACGGCGCAGGTGTTGACGATGACCGCGTCGGCGAGCTCGCCGGGCGCGGCGCTCTCGTGTCCGTCGGCGCGGAGCATGGCCTCCATGGCCTGCGTCTCATATTGGTTGACCTTGCAGCCGAGAGTGGCTATAATGTATTTCATAGATTCTCCTTTATGCCTTCCCCGCGCACGGGGAAGGTGGCGCGAAGCGCCGGATGAGGTCTCTCATCCTATCAGGGACCTCATCAGTCAGCCTTGCGGCTGACAGCTTCCCCGTGCGCGGGAAGCCAATATGGAAAGGTTATTGAAAATGGAACACTATCTGGACAATTCCGCCACCACGCGCGTCTGCCCGGAGGCGGCGGAGGCGGCGCTGCGCGCCATGACCGAGGTCTACGGCAACCCCAGCTCCACCCACACGCTCGGGCGGGAAGCGAAAAAACTGCTGGATGCGAGCCGGAAGCAGGTCGCCGACGCGCTGGGCTGCCGGCCGCAGGAGCTGGTCTTCACCTCCTGCGGCTCCGAGAGCGACAACTGGGCCATTCTCGGCGGCGCGGAGGCCATGAAGCGCAAAGGAAGGCACGTGATCAGCTCCGCCGTGGAGCACGACGCCGTGCGCAGAAGCCTGGACGAGCTGGAGAGCCACGGCTTTGAGGTCACGCGCCTGCGGCCCGACCGCACGGGCGCGATCCCCGTCGAGGCGGTCCGGGAGGCCCTGCGTCCGGATACGGTGCTGCTGAGCCTGATGCTCGTCAACAACGAGACCGGCGCCGTCACGGATATCGCGGGGATTTCCCGGGCAATCAAAGCGTGCGGCTCCCCCGCTCTGCTGCACTGCGACGCGGTGCAGGCGTTTCTCAAGATCCCCTTCACAGCAAAAAGCCTCGGGGCGGATCTGATCAGCGTCAGCGGGCACAAGATCCACGCGCCGAAGGGCGTCGGCGCGCTGTTCATCCGAAACGGCCTGCGTCTCAAACCCTTTATCGTGGGCGGCGGGCAGGAGGAGGGCCGCCGGGCCGGCACCGAGGCCATGCCGCAGATCGCGGCCTTCGGCGCGGCCTGTGCGCTCGGCAGCGCGCATCTTGCGGAAAACGCCGCGCGCATGGCGGGCTTCAAGCAGGAGATCGCCGCACGCCTCTCGGCAGCGATCCCGGAGCTGCGCTATGTCCCGACGGACGCGCCGCACATCCTCTCCCTCTCCCTGCCCGGCTGGCGCAGCGAGGTCCTCATGAACTTCCTCGAGGCGAGGGAGGTCTACGTATCAAAAAGCTCCGCCTGCAAGAAGGGCGGGCGGAGCCATGTGCTGGAGGCCATCGGTCTGGACGCGAGGACCATCGACGGAGCGATCCGCGTCGGGCTGTCCCGCTATACCACGCAGGAGGCTGTAGACGCCCTCTGTCAGGGCCTGATCGACGCGCGCGCGTCTCTCCGGCATAGCTAGTTGTGAGTCGTGAGTTTTGAGTTTTGAGACGCGCTCACAGCATTATTCGCTTCTCTTCCTCAAAACTCAGTACTCAAAACTCAAAACTACTCCTCCTCCGTCTCCGGTTTTTTGACGATCGTCCGGGTGACCGGGTCGATGCTCTCCAGATTCTCGTATTGAGCGGTCTCCCACGGGAGATCGTTCTTTTTCAGCCGCTTGACGATCAGATGATCGAGCGCCGTATAGATCAGCACGAACACCGGCACGCCCAGCAGCATGCCCCAGAAGCTGAAGAGCCCGGCGCCGAGGATGATGGCGAACATGACCCAGAAGCCGCTGATGCCGATGGAGCTGCCCAGGATCTTCGGGCCGATGAAATTGCCGTCGATCTGCTGGAGGATGATGATAAAGATGACGAAGATCAGCATCTTCATGGGATTGACCATGAGAATGATGATGGCCGAGGGCACCGCGCCGATCAGCGGGCCGAAGAAGGGGATGATGTTGGTCACGCCGATGATCACGCTGACCAGCAGGGCAAAAGGCATGTTCACGATGGCGCAGAAAATATAGCAGATCAGGCCGATGATGGCCGAATCGAGGAGCTTTCCGTTGATGAAGCCCATGAAGGTCTTATCCGTGAAGGCCAGCAGGTCCCGGATCTTTTCGGCGCTCTCGATGCCGAAGAGGCTGTAGCTGAGGCGGCGGGCGCCGGCGGCAAAGCCCTCGATATTCCCGAGAATATAGACGGACACGATAATGCCGATGATCAGATTGTACACCGCCTTGACCGCGTAGGCCACGCCGGTCGTCACGTTGCTGACGACGCTGCCCAGCCCCGGCAGGAGGGTGCTGCGTACCCAGTCAAACACGTTGGTGTTCACATTCGTCAGGGCCTCGGTGATGTATGCCTCCAGTTCGGGGAAGCCCTTGAGCGTTTTCTCGACCCAGGCGGTGAGGTTGGCGATATAGGTCGGGCTGTTGTCCACGATCATGACGATGCTGCCATACAACTGCGGCAGGATCAGATAGAACAGGGCGACGATCGCGGCAATCAGCACGATCTCGGCCATGAGCACCGACATGCCGCGGGCGAAGCGCCGCGCGCTGTAGGCCCGCTTCCCCTTGTAAAGCCGGCGGGACAGCGGCAGGAACGCGCTGCGCTCCAGCGCCTTCATCAGCGGATGGAGCAGATAGGTGATCACCAGGCCCCAGACGAAGGGGCTCAGGATCCGCAGCAGCGTACCCAGGCCCTTGCCGATGACGGGCAGGTAGCTCAGCGCCATGTAGAACAGGATCGCTCCGGCGATCACAAGGAACGCCGTGATGCCCCAGTTTAAATACTTTTTATCCCAACGGAATTGCCTTCGCATAGGAATCCCCCACTTTCATTCATTTCATTTTACTATCGGGCTTTTTCCCCGTCAACCACATTTTTTGTTTTTTCCGGGAGCGTGCCTATTGTTATGTAAACTTAATATGCGTTTTTTCAGATGATATACAATTGAGCACATGTGGGAAACTCTGTTGAAAATGTTAAAAACTCACGGAATCCCACATCTTTCTCTCCGAGAGCTCTTTGCATTTTTCCGTCGCTTCCCGTCGAAATATGCATAATTCCGTCAACCGGCGCATGTCCCCCTCCCCCGCCGCATAGTCTGTCAGCAGAAAACGAAGGGGGAGGACGCCCATGAAAACGTTTCGTCTGCTGCTGTGTATGCTGCTCTGCATGCCTGTTATGCTTCTGCCCTGCCGGGCCCTCGCGCTCGAACCGCTGCGGGACGACGACATCCGCATCGCCGCTCCCTCCGCCATTCTGATGGAGAAGGTCACGGGGCGGGTGCTGTATGAAAAGAACGCCGACGCGCGGCTTCTGCCCGCAAGCGTCACGAAGGTGATGACCCTGCTGCTGATCGTGGAGGACATCGAGGCCGGAAAGCTCTCGCTGGACGACGTGGTCACCGCCAGCCCCCGCGCCGCCTCCTTCGGCGGCAGCTGCGTGTATCTGGAGGAGGGCGAGCAGATGAGCGTGCACGAGATGCTCAAATGCATCACCGTGGCCTCCGCCAATGACTGCGCCGTGGCCATGGCCGAGCACATCAGCGGCACGGAGGGGCTGTTTGTGGAGCGCATGAACGCCAGGGCGGAGGAGCTCGGGCTTCCAAACACGCATTTCAGCAACTGCACGGGTCTGTTCGAGGATGAGCAGCACTACAGCTCCGCCCGGGATATCGCCGTCATGTCGCGGGAGCTGATCTCCCACCCGCTCATCAAGGACTACAGCACCATCTGGATGGACAGCATCCGTGACGGCAGCTTCGGTCTGACCAACACCAACAAGCTGGTCTACTGGTACGAGGGCTGTACGGGTCTGAAAACCGGTTACACCAGCGCCGCGATGTACTGCCTCGCCGCGACGGCGGAGCGAAACGGTACGGAATACATCGCCGTCGTCATGCACGGCGAGAGCAGCGACTCCCGCAACGCGGACGCCACGGCGCTTCTCAACTACGGCTTTGCGCGCTACGAGCTCTGCTCCCTGCTGCCGGAGGCGCCGCTGCCCGCGCTGCCCGTGGAGCTCGGCACGGCGGATACGCTCCCCCTGCGCTGCGAGGGAGAGTCCGCCGCCCTGATCCCCAAGGGGAGCGCCGCACCGGACTATCGGCTGGAGCTGCCGGAGCTGGTGAGCGCGCCGGTGGAGGAGGGCGCGAAGCTTGGGACGCTCACGGTCAGCCTGGGCGGAGAGACGCTCGCGGAGCTGCCCGTCGTCGCCGCGGAGTCGGTCCCCCGGCTCGGCACGGGCCGGCTGTTTGTCCGTCTGCTGGGGAGCCTGATCGGGCTGTAAAAGATTTGAGCCGTGAGTTTTGAGGAGCCGAAAGACTCATCTAAAAGCTCTTGAATTTTACAGACGATCGTTTATAATATTTTTGCTACTAAAGATAATTCGGGAGGATACACTCTATGGTTAAAGTTGATCTCTCCGGCGCTTCCCAGTTCTTCACCGGCGCAGGGCCGGATTACGCCGCCGCCGGGCGCGCGCATCAGGTGCTTTCCGAGGGCACGGGTCTGGGCAGCGACTTCATCGGCTGGCTGGGTCTGCCTCAGCGCATGAAGGATACCGAGCTCCCCGCGATCCTTGCGGCAGCCAAAACGATCCGCAGCCGCTCCCAGGCGCTGGTGGTCATCGGCATCGGCGGCTCCTATCTGGGTGCCCGCGGCGCCATCGAGCTTTTAAAGCCCATCCCCGGCAAGGACGATCCCCGCGTTTTCTTCGTGGGCAACGGCCTGTCCGCCGACGCGCTGTGCGACACCATCGAGCTTCTGGGCGACAAAGACTTTGACGTAAACGTCATCTCCAAGTCCGGCACCACGCTTGAGCCCGCGGCCTCCTTCCGCGTCTTCCGCGAGCTGCTGGCGAAGAAATACGGCGACAGGGCCGATGAGCACATCTTCGCCACCACCGACGCAAAGCGCGGCGTGCTCAAATCCCTGGCCGACGCCCACGGCTGGCCCAGCTTCGTCGTGCCCGACGACGTGGGCGGCCGCTTCAGCGTGCTGTCCGCCGTGGGCCTTCTGCCCATGGCCGTGGCCGGCATCGACGTCGAGCGCGTCATTGACGCCGCCATTGAGGAGTTCAAGGCTCTGGATCTTCGATCCTCCGAGAACCCCGCCTGGCAGTATGCCGCCGCCCGCCAGAACCTCTACAGCAAGGGCTACGGCATCGAGATCCTCGGCTGCTACGAGCCCAGCTTCCGTTTCATGGCCGAGTGGTGGAAGCAGCTCTACGGCGAGAGTGAGGGCAAGGACGGCAAGGGCATCTTCCCCGCCTCGGTGGAATTTACCGCCGACCTGCACTCCATGGGGCAGTTCATCCAGCAGGGCCCGCGCACGCTGATGGAGTCCATCGTCCGCTTTGAAAACAGCCGCAACGCCTATCTCTTCCCCTTTGAGGAAGCCAATGCCGACGGGCTCAACTACATCGCCGGGCGTGATATGGCCGAGGTCTCCAATATCGCGGCCGACGCCGTGAAGGCGGCCCACATCTCCGGCGGCGTGCCCAACATGGTCATCTCCGTCCCCAGACGGGACGAGGAGGGCTTTGCCGCGCTGGTCTGCTTCTTCGAGCTGGCCTGCGCCATCTCCGGCTACATGTCCGGCGTCAACCCCTTCGACCAGCCGGGCGTGGAGGCCTACAAGAAGAACATGTTCCGCATGCTGGGCAAGCCCGGCGCGTAAACTTCAAGGAACGCTCAGCCCCTTCGCGGGCTGAGCGTTCCTTGATCACTCGCGCTGATCGCACGCGGCGCACGGGAGACGCGCCGCGTTTGGTCGGCGCGAGGCCTCGCAGAGCTCGGCTCATGGTGTTTTTAGCGAGGCAAAGCCTCGCCAAAAACAGATATATTAGAGCGCGAGACGCGATGCGGAATTCAACGCGCTTGACAAGGGGCATGCGGCGTGTTAAAGTAAAGCAAGGATATTTGTACGCCGGGCGGCTGTGGAATCCCACAGTCGTCCGTCTTTTATGGAGGAATGAACATGTTTTATGACGTTATCATCGTCGGCGCCGGCCCCGGCGGCATCTACACCGCCTACGAGCTGAAAAAGATCGCCCCGGAGAAAAAGGTCGCGGTCTTCGAGCTGGGGCGGGAGCTTCAGCGCCGCAAATGCCCCATCGACGGGGAGAAGATCAAGAGCTGCGTCAAGTGCCCGGTCTGCAGCATCATGAGCGGCTTCGGGGGCGCGGGCGCCTTTTCCGACGGCAAATACAACATCACCAACCAGTTCGGCGGCACGCTCTACGAATACGTGGGCAAGCAGAAGGCCATCGAGCTGATGCAGTATGTGGACGGGATCAACCTCGCCCACGGCGGCGCGGGCACGAAGCTCTACTCCACCGCCAACACGCAGATCAAGCGCATGTGCCTGGAAAACGGCCTGCATCTGCTGGACGCCCAGGTGCGCCATCTGGGCACCGACATCAACTACGTGGTGCTCGAAAACCTCTATGCCGAGCTGAAGGACCAGGTGGACTTTCATTTCAACACCGCCGTGGAGAGCATTGAAAAGACCGAAAACGGCTTTGTGATTCACAGCTCGAAGGGCGACTTCGAATGTGCCCGGTGTGTGGTATCCGTCGGCCGCAGCGGCAGCAAGTGGATGGAGAGCGTCTGCGAGAGCTTGAATATCCCCACGCTCTCGAACCGTGTGGATATCGGCGTGCGCGTCGAGCTGCCGGCGGACATCTTCGCCCATCTGACGGACGAGCTGTACGAAAGCAAGATCGTCTACCGCACCGAGAAGTTTGAGGACCTGGTGCGCACCTTCTGCATGAACCCCCACGGCGTGGTGGTCAACGAGAACACCAACGGCATCGTCACCGTCAACGGCCACAGCTACGAGGACCCGTCGAAGCACACCGAGAATACCAACTTCGCCCTGCTGGTCTCCAAGCACTTCTCCGTCCCCTTCAAGGATTCCAACGGCTACGGCGAGAGCATCGCGCGCCTGTCGAACATGCTGGGCGGCGGCGTGATCGTGCAGCGCTTCGGCGATCTGGTGCGCGGCCGCCGCAGCACCGAGGCGCGCATCCGCGACAGCTTCGTGACCCCGACCCTCGCCGCCACGCCCGGCGACCTGAGCCTGGTGATCCCCAAGCGCATCCTCGACGGCATCATCGAGATGATCCACGCGCTCGACAAGATCGCCCCCGGCACCGCCAACGACGACACGCTCCTCTACGGCGTGGAGGTCAAGTTCTACAACATGGAAGTGGAGATCAACGAGAATCTGGAGACCGCATGCCCCGGGCTCTATGTGATCGGCGACTGCTCCGGCGTCACCCACTCTCTGAGCCACGCCTCCGCCAGCGGCGTGCATGTGGCGCGGGTGATCAGCGGCCAGTGATCAATGATCGCTGTCTGCCGGCCACTAACTACTTGATTTCGTAACACTTTCCGTTTATAGTAGCATAATATCCCGACATCTCAGGAGGTCATCGCATGGCGGAGCAAAAAGGCCAGAATTATCTGCACGGCGCAGCGATTTTGACGCTGGGCGTCATCATCATGAAAATTCTGGGTTTCCTGTACAAAATGCCCGTGGCCAACATCATCGGCCCCGACGGGTACTCCATGTTCATGCAGACCTACAACGTGTACAACGTGTTCCTCACGCTGTCCACGGCGGGTCTGCCCATCGCGCTGGCCCGCATGATCTCCGAGGCAAATGCCGAGAACCGGCCCATGCAGGCCCGGCGCATCTTCCGCGTGGCCTGGCGGACCTTCCTGTGCATCGGTCTGGTCTTCTCCCTGATCATGCTCCTCTTCCCGGACTTTATCGCCGGGCGCATCCTGCACAATCCCCCCGCGGCCATGAGCATCCGCACGATGGCGCCGTCGGTGCTGCTGGTGTGCCTGGTCTCGGCCTACCGCGGCTATTGCCAGGGCTACGGCAACATGATCCCCACCACGGTGGGCCAGGTCCTCGAGGTGCTGGTCAAGGTCGTGGTCGGTCTCACGCTGGCGTGGATCGTGATGCATCTGGAGCATGGCAAGCCCATGGGCTCCGCCGCCGCGATCTTCGGCGTGTCCGCCGGCTCCGCCGCCGCGCTTTTATACATGTGGATCTACAAGCGCCGCCATTACAGCGAGGGCGTGCTGGCCGATCCCGACATGCCCGACCCCGACCGCAGGATCTTCAAGCGCTTCATGCGCATCGGCATCCCCATCGCCCTGGGCAGCAGCGTGCTGGCGATCCTGAACCTGGTCGACTCGGGGCTGACCATGGGGCGGCTGCAGTCCGCCGCGGGCTTCAGTCTGGAAGCGTCCAACGTCTTAAACGGCGTCTACGGCGAGGCACAGACCATCTTCAACCTGCCCGCCGCGATCATCACGCCGCTGACGATCTCCGTGGTCCCGGCCATCACCGCCGCCGCCGTGCGCGGGGAGAACGATCTGGCCACAAAGATCTCCGAGGACTCCATGCGCATCGCCGCCGTGCTGGCCATGCCGATGGGCGTGGGCCTGGCAGTGCTGGCCCGGCCCATCATGGGCGTCATCTACCACGACAATCATCCCGCCGGCCCCACCCTGCTCGCCGTGATGGGCGTCGCCGCCTTCTTCGTGTGCATGGTGCTGATGGAAAACGCCATCCTCCAGGCCAACGGCCGGGAAATGCTGCCCATGATCACGATGATCGTGGGCGGTGTGGTCAAGGTCGCGCTCAACTACTTCCTGGTGGCGCAGCCCCGCATCAACATCTACGGCGCGCCGGTGGGCACGCTGGCGAGCTATGTGGTGATGGCGGTGATGAACTTCGTGTTCATGTGCTATGTGCTGGATAAAAATCCCAAGCTGCGCAACATTCTCATCAAGCCCTTCCTCTGCAGCGCGGTGATGGGCGGCTGCGCCTGGGGCCTCTACGGTCTGTGCGACCGCTTCCTGCGCTTCGGCAGCGCGCGGCTTCACATGCTCCTGTGCATGGGGATCGCGATCCTGGCGGCCGTCGCGGTGTACCTGATCTTTGCCGTTGCGACGCGGATGATCACCAGAGAGGACATGCGCCTGATCCCCGGCGGGGAGAGAATCGCGAGAATCCTCCATATGCGTTGAATAAGCGTGAAGTCATGCGAAAAAGGACTTGATAATCCCTTCAAAATATGATAGATTATGAGCGCTGTTGTTTCAGCGGTCAATTTATGAGTAATTTGCCCGTTTTTCGGGCAGACTCATCATAAACACGGCAGGAATGCCACATCACTTTAGGAGGAACAGATACATGAATAAGGCAGAACTCGTTGCTGCAGTCGCAGAAAAGGCCGGCCTGTCCAAGAAGGACAGCGAGAAGGCCATTAACGCCGCTTTTGACGCCATCACCGGCGCTCTGGTTTCCGGTGAGAAGGTTCAGCTGGTCGGCTTCGGTGCTTTTGAGGTCAAGGAGCGCGGCGCCCGCATCGGCCGCAACCCCCAGACCAAGGCTGAGATCACCATCCCCGCTTCCCGCGTCGCCACCTTCAAGGTCGGCAAGGCTCTGAAGGAAGCCGTCGCCAAGTAAGCTTTGACCGGCATAAAAGCTGCGTGACCATCACGCAGCTTTTTATTTTCCATCTTTTTGCTTGTCCTATGACAGGACAGAGAGGAACAGTATGCGTCTGGACAAATACCTCAAGATCTCCCGGCTCATCAAGCGCCGTACGGTGGCAAACGAGGCCTGCGATGCCGAGCGCGTCTCCGTCAACGGGCGGCAGGTCAAGGCCAGCTATCAGGTCAAGGTGGGGGACGTGATCGAAATCGCCTTCGGCAGGGGAACGCTGAAGGTCGAGGTCACCGAGATCAGCGAGACCGCCAACAAGGCCAGCGCCCCGGCCATGTACCGGGAGCTCGAGTAACTTCAACGGAAACCCGCTGCGCTGGGCTTTCCGTTGAGGGGCTGCAGACGGATGCGCGCACTCGCTGCGCTCGCACACTTTCCGTCTGAGAAGAGTTTTTCCCGACGTACATGCCGCCGGGAAAAACAATCAGAATTCTTTTTTCGCTGCGGCGAAAAAACTCTGCGAGGCATAAAAAGGACGGTGAAGCGATGCTTCACCGTCAGACTGTAGACAAACCCATGCTGCCGAAGTTTGACACGCATGGGGAGAGCGCGAGAGGGGATTGGTTATTCCCTCTCGCGTTTGATATACGCAAAAATGGGAACTTTTTCGAAAGTTCCCATTTTTGCCGCTCAA
>CACYXC010000006.1:19222-31091 GCA_902778285.1 Oscillospiraceae bacterium
AATCCCCTTTCGCGGTACAATCTGTGCAAAAATGGGAACTTTTTCGGAAGTTCCCATTTTTGCTTTTCAAGCTGTCGACACTTTGTCGACAGCTTGACGGTGAAGCGATGCTTCACCGTCCTTTTTGCTTGGAGCCGCGCTCCTCAAATCTGAAAACTACTTCCGCGGGGGGATGATCTCGATCCAGTAGCCGTCCGGGTCCTCCAGGAAATAGATGCCCATGGAGGGGTTTTCAAAGCAGATGCAGCCCATGGCCTCGTGTTTCGCGTGGGCCGCCTCCATGTCGTCGGTCCGGAAGGCCAGATGATACTCCTGCTCTCCCAGATCGTAGGGCTCCGTCCGGTCCCGCAGCCAGGTCAGCTCGAGCTGGAAATCCGTGACGCCGTCGCCGAGGAAGACCAGCTTGAAGCTGCCGTCGGCGGCGTTTTTCTCCCGTACCGGCTTGAGGCCCAGCGCCTCGTCATAGAACTTCAGGCTCCGCTCCAGATCGAACACATTAAAATTAAAATGATCGAATGTATACCGCATGTTCATCACCTCGATCCCATTGTAGCGAAAAGCACGCCGATTTGCAAGAGCGCATACAGTGGAGCAGGGGTGCAATGCCATGAAACAGGAACTGACGCTCCGCAGCCTCCGGCCCGGTGAGCGCGGCCGCGTGCGCGCGATGCGCGTCACGGGTCCCATGCGCCGCCGCCTGCGGGAGCTTGGGCTTGTGGAGGGCGCGGAGCTGCGCTGTCTGGGCCGCAGTCCGCTGGGCGATCCGACGGCCTACAGCCTGTACGGCGCGGTGCTGGCCCTGCGGGACGCGGACAGCGCCCGGATCGCCATCAAACGGACGGAGGGATGAGATGCAGGAGCATGTGATCGCCCTGGCGGGGCTGCCGAACGTGGGGAAAAGCACCGTCTTCAACCGGCTCACGGGACTGCGCCAGCACACCGGCAACTGGACCGGCAAGACCGTCGGCTCCGCCCGCGGCAGCTTCCGCACCGCGCGGCGGCGCTGCGTGCTGGTGGATGTGCCCGGGACCTATTCCCTCACGGCCCGCTCCGAGGAGGAGCGCGTCGCCCGGGACTACCTGCTCTCCGGCGAGCCGGAGGCGATCCTGCTGGTCTGCGACGCGGGGCTTATCGAGCGCAATCTCTTTTTCGCCCTGCAGCTGCTCTCCCTCGGAAAGCCCGTGCTGCTGTGTCTGAACCTGATGGACGAGGCGCAGCGGCGCGGTCTGCGGCTGGATACGGCCCTGCTCTCCCGGCGGCTGGGCGTGCCGGTGATCGCCCTCACGGCGAGAAAGCGCCGAAGCCGCGCGCAGCTGCTCGAGGCGATCGACGCCCTGCTCGACGCGCCGGCACCTCCCCGCCCGGTCGAGCTGCCGCCGCCCGACGGCGGCAGCGAGGCGGAGGACGCCTACACGGCGGCGCTGGTGCGGCTGTCGGAGGAGCTCTGCCGCGGCGTGGTGCACGGGCCGCGCGAGCCGCCGGCGCGCGACCTGCGCATCGACCGCATCCTGACCCACCGCGTGCTGGCTTATCCGCTCATGCTGGCGCTGCTCGCGCTGGTGTTCTATCTGACGATCCGGGGGGCGAACGCCCCCTCCGCGCTGCTCTCCCGCCTCCTGTTTTCGCTGGAAGCGCCGCTGCGCGCGGCGCTGGGGCGGCTCGGCCTCCCGCCTGCGCTTGTCGCGCTGCTGAGCGAGGGGGCCTGGCGGACGCTGAGCTGGGTGACAGCCGTCATGCTGCCGCCGATGGCGATCTTTTTCCCGCTCTTCACGCTGCTGGAGGACCTGGGCTATCTGCCGCGCGTGGCCTTCAATCTGGACCGCCCCTTTCAGCGCTGCGGCGCCTGCGGCAAGCAGTGCCTCACGATGGCGATGGGCTTCGGCTGCAACGCGGCGGGCGTGACCGGCTGCCGCATCATCGACTCGCGGCGGGAGCGGCTGCTCGCCATCCTGACGAACAGCTTTGTCCCCTGCAACGGGCGCTTTCCGCTGCTGCTGGCGGTGCTGAGTATGTTCTTTGCCGGCGTCTCGGCCTCGCCGGTACGGGCGGCGCTGGGGCTGACGGGCGTCGTCGTCTTTGCGGTGCTGATGAGCTTTGCGGCGACGCGGCTGCTCTCCGCCACGGTGCTGCGCGGCGAAGCCAGCGCCTTCGTGCTGGAGCTGCCGCCCTACCGCCGCCCGCAGCTGGGGCAGATCCTGACGCGCTCCCTGCTGGACCGGACGCTGCTGATCTTGGGCCGGGCCGCGGCGGTCGCCGCGCCGGCAGGGGCGCTGCTGTGGCTGCTGGCAAACATGCACAGCGGCGGGCTCCCGCTTCTGTCGCGCTGTGCCGCCGCGCTCGACGGCGCGGGGCGCTTCTTCGGCATGGACGGGGCGATTCTGCTGGCCTTCCTGCTCGGTCTGCCCGCCAACGAGACGGTGCTCCCCATCCTGCTGATGATCTATACGGCGCAGGGCAGTCTCGCCGATCCCGGCGCGCTGGCCGATGTGCGCTCGATCCTGCTGCAAAACGGCTGGAGCGGCGTGACGGCGGCCTGTGTGCTGGTTTTCACGGTCCTGCACTGGCCCTGCTCCACAACGCTCCTGACCATAAAAAAAGAGGCCGGCAGCCTGCGCTGGACGGCGCTGGCCGCCGCCCTTCCCACAGTCTTCGGTCTCGTGCTGTGCGCGATTTTAGCACATAGCGCTTAGCACATAGCGTCCAGGAGGAACTATTCTCTCCTGGGCGCTATCTCTGCTAAATGCTGGGCGCTCCTACTTCCCCGCCACGCCGACGGGCAGCGCCGGCGCCGCCGCGGCAATGGCGGCCAGCGCGCCGCGCATAAGCTGCTCGTTCTCGCTCATGGCGTAATCGTACTCCCTGCCTCCTGCGACCAGCACCATGCGGAAGTAGGCAAAAAACGCCTGCCCGCAGCACATGCGGCCGCGCACCTCCTGCACGCGCAGGAACGCCCGTTCCAGCTCCTCATAGGCGAAAAACCGGGTCTTGAAGCCCTCTCTGTAATAGACGCCCAGCCTGCCGACGCGCAGCGCCTCAAAATTCTGCGCCGACTCATAATCGGCGCTGACAGCCGCATTCTCCACCGGACCGTTCAAGCCCGCGAACTTTTTCTCAGCCATAAAAACGCTCCTCTCATTCGATTGTATGCAATCTATCTTGATGATAACAGAATTCTCTTGCAAGTCAAGCGTTTTCTTTTTATAATAGCAAGCGGTGAAATATGACAACCCCTCCGCCGCTATGCGGCCCCTCCCCTTGCACAGGGGAGGCAATGATGAAAGGAGATTGAAATGTACTGCACGAGAAAAATTCTGGACGATCTGATCTGGGTCGGCGCGGACGACCGGCGTCTTGTCTGCTTTGAGGGCGTCTACGGCGTGCCCGACGGCGTTTCCTACAACTCCTATCTGCTGCTCGACGAGAAGACCGTGCTCTTTGACACCGTGGACAAGGCCGTGTACGGCGTGTTCCTCGAAAACGTGGCCCACGCGCTGGGCGGCAGGCCCCTGGACTATCTGGTGGTCCACCACATGGAGCCCGACCACGCCGCCACGCTGGAGCTGCTGCTGCAGCGCCACCCGGAGACCACCGTGGTCTGCAACGCGAAGATCAAGACCATGATCGCGCAGTTCTTCCCGACGGATCTGGGCGACCGTTTCCTGCTCGTCAAGGAGGGCGACACGCTCTCCACCGGCAGACACACGCTCAGCTTCGTGATGGCCCCGATGGTGCACTGGCCCGAGGTCATGATGAGCTACGACGCGGCCGACAGGATCCTCTTTACCGCCGACGCCTTCGGCACCTTCGGCGCGCTCAACGGCCGCCTCTTCGCCGACGAGACCGACTTCTTCGCCGAGAACGTGGATGAGGCCCGCCGCTACTACACCAATATCGTGGGCAAGTACGGGGCGCAGGTGCAGGCCGTGCTGAAAAAGGCCGCGAAGCTCGACATCGCGTATGTCTGCCCGCTGCACGGCTTCGTATGGCGCAGCCACTTCGGAGATTTCCTCGAGAAATACCTGCTCTGGAGCAGCTACACCCCCGAGGAGAAGAGCGTGATGATCGCCTACGCCTCCGTATACGGCCACACCGAGAACGCGGCCAACATCCTGGCCTGCCGCCTTGCCGAAAAAGGCGTGCGCGTTCGCATGTACGACACCTCCGTCACTCCCGCCAGCTACATCGTCTCCGACGCCTTCCGCTGCAGCCATCTGGTCTTTGCCGCTACGACCTACAACGCCGGCGTGTTCGTGACCATGGAGAACCTGCTGCACGATCTGGCCGCCCATAACCTGCAGAACCGCACGGTCGCCGTCATCGAGAACGGCTCCTGGGCCCCCACCAGCGGCAAGGTCATGCGCGAGCTGCTCTCCTCCTGCAAGAACCTCACGTACATTGCCGACAATATCACCCTCAAGTCCGCGCTGGCTCCAGGTCAGGAGGCGCAGCTCGAGGCGCTGGCACAGGCCCTCGCCGATGAGCTGAACCCCGCTCCTGCAGCAGCTGAGGCCCCTGTCGTGCCCGTCGCCGGGGAGTACAACCCCGAAGCGGTAAATACCAAGGCCTTCAACAAGCTCTCCTACGGCGTCGAGGTGCTGACCACCGCCGTCGACGGCAGGGACTACGGATGCATCATCAATTCCGCCTCTCAGGCCGCCTCCGGCGACCCGAAGAAGGTCACGGTCTCCGTCATCTCGAAGAACTACACCTGCGACATGATCCGCAAGTCCGGCCGCTTCAACGTCTCCATCCTGACCGAGGAGGCCCCCTACAGCCTGTTCCAGCGCTTCGGCTTCCAGTCCGGCCGCGAGGTGGACAAGTTCGCCGATCTGAGCTGGACCGAGCGCACAGCCAACGGCGTCCGCTACATCCCCGAATATACCAACGCGGTCCTCTCCTGTGAGGTCACGGAAGTCCTCGAGGTCGGCCCCTCCACGCTGTTCGTGGCCAACGTCGTCGAGGCGAAGGTACTCTCCAACGCCCCCTCCGCCACCTACAGCTACTACCACGCCCACATCAAGCCCAAGAAGAACCCCGCGCCCGAGCAGAAGGAGTGCTGGGTCTGCAAGGTCTGCGGCTACGTCTACGAGGGCGCGGAGCTCCCCGACGACTTTGTCTGTCCGCTGTGCAGGCACGGCAAGGAGGACTTTGAGCACGTCGTCCCTGAGAGCAAGAAGAAGCAGAAGGGCTGGGTCTGCAAGATCTGCGGCCACTTTGAGCCCTGTGAGGGCGAGCTGCCCGCGGGCTACACCTGCCCGCTGTGCAAGCACGGGAAGGAAGACTTCGAGCCTGCCGAGCAATGATTTTGAGTTAACAAAAAACTCCGAAGGCCTATAGTCCTTCGGAGTTTTTTGTTGGAAGTAGTCAGTGGCCAGATGCAGAAGCTGGCAACCTCGGCGTCCTGCAGACTTGCGTCAAACCCATAGGGGCATCCTCTCTGTTCATCTACACGGTTTCTATTTCCTTCAACGCTTGCTCATATATGCCGAGAATATCCTCATTTTCAGAAAACTTTTCTTTTATTGATAATATTTTATCCACAACTCTTTTTTGCTGTGCTTTATCTATTGCAATCACGCCAATAGAGGATAGCATCGCAACACAATAGGATTCAGCCACTTTCTGATTATCGTTATTCTTCTCATAAAGCTTTTTCAATCTAACTATGCATTGATTTAGATGGTCGTTTTGATATGTAGAATAGTTATCCAGGCAACTTGCGTAGTATTCTATGAATTCCGGTTGACTTTCATTTAATTCATATATTCTCCGTATTTCTTCTATAGTTTTCCACGATTTATTTTCATCTCCGTAAATTGAAAAGGCATACAAGCACTCTACATACCCTACTATTATTTCCGGATCATCTTCAAATGCCTTATAAACTGCTTTGACCTTTTTTAGTATTTCTATCTCCTCTATATCACTATCGTAATCGAGAAGTTCTGCGGCTGAAAGTATGTAATCTCTTGCAAGAGATATATTGTTTGAATCGTTTATTAACGCTTCTTCCGCGTGTAAATATTCTTCTTTTGCTATAATTGCTTCTCGTTTTGTCTCAATCGCCTGTGTTGCGTTTTCATATTCTTCATTTATTTCAGTATTGTTGGGATATTTCTGCAAAAGTCTATTTAATTCAATTATGCTTTCCCGAGCCCCTGAATAATCTTGATTCACAATTAATGACGAAAGCGCTCCTGCGTAATACTCCGCAATCTGTTCAGATTCTCCTTGGTAAAAAATACTCTTCAATTCATCTACTGACTTCTGAGCGAGCTTTGGCACTTTTAATGCCTGAAAATCCAAGCAGGCACAGTATTCCTCTTTTGTAATCTCACTATTATTGAATTTTACAAATATCTCTTTGCATCTTTTTGTAGCTTTCGTTGTCGAATAGGTCTCTTCAATACACATCGACGAATAAGCCCTTGCCATGTGTTCAGCTATTATTATAGATTCAGGAAATCTTTGAGCAGCTTTCTCTATATTTGTCACTGCTTCTTTTGCTGTCATTTTCTCAAAAACACATTTATCTGAAACAGCATCAATATATTTTGCTACTATTTCATCCGAAGATGGATACAGTAACATTGCTCGCTCATAATCCAACAAACTATTACCTCTGATGGCGATAGTGTTCAACACGCTTTTAATACGATCTCTTTGCAGATTTTCTTTTCGTCGTTCTTCTTCAACAATGAGTGCGATTTGTGAATTAGTGAGAAGTATTTGATTCTTCAAATTATTCTTATTATAATCTAACTCCACCTTTTTTACGAATTCATCCACATCAATTCCTTCTTTTTTGAACTTGAGAAGTAGAGAGAGACACGCCTTGCTGTCTTCACCAGAATCATGTGGTTTAGTAGGAATACCATAATAAGCACATAAGCTTTCTAATGTGAAGTGATCTACAGGTATTCTCATTTTCCTTGCAACTTGTAGTGTATCAATGAGGGTCAAAGTCACAGGTTGCATTCCATACAGAGCGAAAATTTTCTTTAATACTGCAATATCTGAGGAAGCATTATGAATCACCAATATATGATTCATAAGAATACTTCCGTACATTCTCCAAACCTCGGGAAAGGTCGGTTTCATATACACATCTTTTAATTTTACATTATGAACTATGTACGTTTGATTGAACTCACATTGCGGATTTACAAATATATTCTGTGCCTCAATAACCTCCTCATTTTGCGCAAAGGCTATGCCCATTGAGCAGATTCTCTCGTTGTAGTAATCTGGAGTCTCTACATCAAATCCCATATACTTTATATATGCATTATCCATAACATACCATCCTTTACAAACAGTATACTTTTTCTCTTATTATCAATAGCAAGGAATGATGTTACTGTGTAAATCTTTTAGGGTTGTAATGATAGCAACTTTTTGTTTCTATTGTTGGCGATTATTAACAATTTTCTTATGATTTCTTAACTATTATTGTACTTTCATTGCATCTCCATGTCAAGTGCCATTTTACTTTTTTAGGGAAAAACTAACTCCTGTTGCTTTGTCGTATTTATCAAATCAGCATATCAGCGATCTCAATTAAAATGATCCGTATGCTCAATAATATGAATTCAGAGATTCGCATTTCAATATACACGGCACTCGATATTTAAACTCAAAAAAACTTCCGAAGAATTATATCACTTCGGAAGTTTTTGGTAATAGCTGAATTATTATACGTGCAGGTTTTTCTGCCTCTCCTAAAAGGAGAATTCTAAGAACTATGAGAGGATCCAGTCGCCCAGGGCCTCGGGCGTGTCGAAGATCCGCACCGCCCCGGCTTCCATGAGCTGCCCGCGGCTGCGAAATCCCCAGCAGACGGAGGCGCAGTCCAGCCCCGCGTTCCGGGCGGTCTGCACGTCGACCTCCGAGTCGCCTACATACAGGCAGCGCGACTTGTCCAGCCCGAGGCGCGCCGCGGCGGCCTCGATCATATCCGGCCAGGGCTTGCGCCGCAGCTGCGCGCTCTCCCCCACGGCCA
The DNA here is from genome assembly GCA_902778285.1 of Oscillospiraceae bacterium. GTDB lineage: Bacteria > Bacillota > Clostridia > Oscillospirales > Oscillospiraceae > Limivicinus. The sequence goes on from CACYXC010000006.1 coordinate 27,225, forward strand.
GATCCAGCAGGCCGGAGAAATGTTCCTCCGCGAGCCTGCGCACCGACGCATCCGGTTTGTTGGAGATGATACAGAGCCGCAGCCCCGCCGCCCGCAGAGCGCGCAGCAGCTCCGGAACGCCCGCGTAGGGCCGGGTCTTGACGCTGCAGTGGGCGTCGTAATATGGCTTATACCAGTCCAGTATCTCCTGCCGCAGCGTCTCCGGCGTGCCCCCGGGCACCGACAGCTCCACGAAGCGGGCAGAGCCGTTGCCCACATAGGCGCGCGCCTGATCCAAACGGATCTCCGGCATGCCGAAATGCCGCAGCGCCGCGTTCATCGAGTCGGCCAGATCCTCCAGGGTGTCGAGCACCGTGCCGTCCATATCCAGCAAAATCGCGTCGTATCGCATCGTAACCTCCACAGGAATCCGGGCCGCCCGGCGGCCCGGATCAGATTGATGACACTCCCCTCTGCCGAAGTCGGACTCGCATGGGGAGAGCGCGAGAGGAAGATTCCCCCGGCGGGGGAAATGTCAGCGAAGCTGACAAAAGGGGGGCGGAGATTGCGTATTCCCTCTCGCGTTTGATATGATCAAAAATGAGAACTTTTTCGGAAGTTCTCATTTTTAATTCTCAAGCTGTCGACACTTTGTCGACAGCTTGATCCGGACCACCGCCCGGCGGCTCGGATCGTTATCTGTGTTTCGCATCATGATCGACGTCGTCTGTTGCCAGCAGCGCCGGCAGCTCGTCGATGCGGCGGATGCGCGGGATCTCCGGTGGGAGTACGGCCTCCATTCCCTCGCGCTGCAGCCATACGGGCCGCAGCCCGGCGTCGAGCGCTGCCAGCACGTCTCTCTTCTGGTCGTCCCCCACGAAGAGGCACTCCTCCGCCCGGCAGCCCGCCTTCTCCACGCAGCAGTCGAAGAGGCGGCGGTCCGGCTTCTCGGCGCCGACCTCCTCGCTGCACACGATAAAATCCACCAGTTCCAGCAGCTCCAGCAGCTCCAGCTTGGTATACTGCTGCGCGGCGGTCATATTCGTGCCCACGCCGATGCGCAGCCCCTGCTCCCGCAGGGCGAGCAGCGTCTCTTTCGTTCCCGGCTCCGGCTTCACCGCGGCAAAATAGCTCTCCCAATAGCGCCGTTCCATCCGCGGCGCGTGGAAGATCGGAAGCCCCTGCTTTTCCAGCATCAGCTGATAGCGGATCAGGCGGTTGTGAACAGCGGCGGTATTGTCTCCCGCTCGGGCATGGAGCAGACGGTCGCCCTCGCGATGAAGGGCAGCCAGCTCCTCCGGCTCGAGACCGAGCACGTCCCGGGCGTAGTCCGTGAGCGCCCGAAAGCCCGCGTTGTGCGCGGGCCAGTAGGCGTAGAGCGTGTTATCCAGATCGAAAATGACGGCTTTGATCATGAGGGTGTTCTTCCCGGTCATCTGCAGAATGCTGTCATTATACCAGAAGGCTCCACCGCTTTCAATCCCCGCCCCTTGCAAATGCGGGGCGGGGCGGGTATAATCATCGTATCGAACGGAACACTTCATACAGGAGGAGAGCTTATGCTGGAACAACTCAAACGCAAGGTATACGAGGCGAATATGGAGCTGCCCCGCCGCGGGCTCGTCACCTACACCTGGGGCAACGTCAGCGGCATCGACCGGGAACAGGGGCTTTTCGTCATCAAGCCCTCCGGCGTGGAATACGACGAACTCCGGCCCGAGGACATGGTGGTCATGGACCTGCAGGGAAACCGCATCGAGGGCGAGCTGAACCCCTCCTCCGACACAAAGACCCATCTGGTGCTCTACAACGCCTTCCCGTCGATCGGCGGCATCGTCCACACCCACAGCCCCTATGCGGTGGGCTGGGCGCAGGCCGGGGAGGACATCCCCTGCTTCGGCACCACGCACGCCGATTATTTCTACGGTCCGATCCCCTGCGCCCGCCATCTGAGCAAAGCGGAGCTGGACGAGGACTATGAGCTCAACACCGGCAGCATCATCGTCGAGACCTTCCGGGAGCGCGGGATCGACCCCGTCTCCGTGCCCGCGGTGATCTGTCACAGCCACGGCCCCTTCACCTGGGGCAGGGATGCGGCGCAGGCCGTCTACCACGCGGTGGTTCTGGAGGAGGTCGCCAAAATGGCGCTCTTTACGCGGCAGGTCAATCCCGCCGCCGCGCCCGCTCCGCAGCGCATCGTGGAAAAGCACTATCAGCGCAAGCACGGCAAAAACGCCTATTACGGGCAGACAAAGCGCTGATGCTCCTATAATATAACGGACACGCTGCAAAACAAAGGGATCCTCTCAACGGAAGCGATAGATGTCCGTTTTGTCGTAGGGGCGGGGCTCGCCCCCGCCCGGCGGGGAAACCTACAATTGCATAAAAAGTGAGGCAAATCCGCACATTTCTGCGAATTCGCCTCGCTTTTTCTTTGTCATTTTGATGATCACCGCCGGGAGGGCACAAGGCCCTCCCCTACGTCATTATCCGAGATTCTGGCCATTCTTATCTTTTTTCAACGCGCCGATTCAGTTTCCGGATTCCGTTTCCGCCTGCGGCACCGGGTAGAAGATCAGGTTCATGTCGGCCTGGCCGGAGATGCCGGGCACCGTCTCCGTAAAGCTGTACTGCCACATGTCCACCTCGTAGTAGAAGCTGGGATAGCCCATCTCCGGCAGCGCGAACCACCACACGTAGTCGCGCATGCGCGTCAGATCGAAGCCATAGTAGCCGAGATGGCGGTTGAAGTAGATGCCGGGCGTGTAGCCGCCGCGCCGGACCGTCTCGCAGAAGGCCACCGCGCAGTCGGAGAGCGTGGCGGAGTTCCAGTCGTTGGTGCGCGCGTTCTCCGCGCCCTCGACCTTTTCCCAGTCGAAGACCACCGGCAGCGTTACGTCGTAGCCATCCAGCCGCTCCATGACGAAGCGGGCCTCCTCCATGGCCTCCTGCACGTTCACGGCCTGGGAGAAGAAGTAGACGCCCACCTGCAGGCCGCTTCGCAGCGCGCCCTCGATGTTGCGCTTGAACCAGGGGTCCTCGAACAGGCCGCCCTCGGTCCAGCCGCGGCGCCCCACGCGGATCATCGCGAAGTCCACGCCCGAGGCGGCGACCCGGTCCCAGTCCACCTCGTACTGGTGCTCGGACACATCGACGCCGCGGATGGTGGTGTAGCGATCGCCCATATAGGTCAGATGGCCGTTTTCCTCACGGAAATCCTCCCGCGTCAGGGTGCTCGCGGGGATGCCCTCCAGCGGAGTCATCCATACCCAGTCAAAGCCGTCGTAGACATAGACCTGCCCGGCGTGGGGGTCCGCCGGCTCTTTGGGCCTGCCGGGAAAGAGCCGCCCCGCGATCAGCGCCACCAGGGCGATCAGCATCAGCAGCAGCACCGCAAGGCCTACACGATATCGTACCGCAGTTTTCATAGAAGTCCTCGTAATCGTCCTTTGATTCGACAGAATTGTAGCATATCCGCGGCCTCTTTTCAATCCGGGGAGAGGAGGCAAAAAAATGAAAATTGGTGTTGACAAACAGAGGTCGATTTGCTATTATAGTCGAGCCGGTTCAATGCTGGTGTAGCTCAGTCGGTAGAGCAGCTGATTTGTAATCAGCAGGTCGGGGGTTCGAGTCCGTCCACCAGCTCCATCGTCAGACGAAGCTCGCACCGTTCCGTTTCCGCGGTTTCCGTAAGAGCCGCGAAAACTGCACTTCGCTCCCTCCGTCTTCCTCCTCAAATCAAACCCGCTTCGCTGGGCTTTGATTTGAAAAGAACGAAGGGCCGGTAATTGAATATGGGGGAATTCCCGAGTGGCCAAAGGGGACAGACTGTAAATCTGCTGGCAATGCCTTCGGTGGTTCGAATCCACCTTCCCCCACCAAGCAAAA
>CACYXC010000006.1:31128-97640 GCA_902778285.1 Oscillospiraceae bacterium
GGACTCGCATGGGGAGAGCGCGAGAGGGGACGGTAATCCCCTTTCGCGGTACAATCTGTGCAAAAATGGGAACTTTTTCGGAAGTTCCCATTTTTGCTTGGTATAGGTTTTTGGGTAGGCGGACTCGCAGCCGGGTCAGAGCGGAAGCCTTGCCGGGCAGCACCAGAAGGGCTGCCCGGCGTTTCCGTTATTTTTCTGCGTTCTTCCGGTCCTGCAGGATACCGACCGCGAGAAAAACCAGCCCCGCGGCAAGCGCAGCGATCGCGCAGATCTTCAGGGGCGAGCCCACGTAACTCAGTCCGGCCTGAAACAGGCTGCTGTTCCAGCTGACAACGCCGCTCATAAACACGGCGGCGGAGAGATACCTTGCTGCCGTCAGAATGGCCGCGATCAGGCAGAAAACCGCGCCGACGCCTTTGTTGTTCATCCCATTTCCTCCATCCAATTGTAATATTATCAGCTGTATGTTCCGGGTATCAGATCTCTTCGAGCTGGATCACGTTTTCTATCGCGGTGACGGCGGGGATCAGCACGTCGTCCAGGTTTTTCCGGCGCGCCTGCACCGAGAGGACCGCGGCGTAATAGTGCTCATCGGCCTCCTCGTTGATGCGCGAGATCTCCAGATCGTGGATCTCCGCGCCATGCTGCTGCATGACGGCCATGATATGCGGGAGATCTTCGGAATGGCGGTACTCCACATAGAGGTTGGCGTCCTGGATGATGCGGGCGAAGCGGTACTCGAGCTTCGACAGGACGAGCTCGGCAAAAAGGACCATCAGCGTGGCGAAGATCGCCAGCTCCAGATAGCCCGCGCCGCAGACGAGGCCGATGATGCCCACGGTCCAGAGGCCGGCGGCGGTGGTCAGGCCCTTGACGCGGCGGCGCTTGGTGACGATGATCGTGCCCGCGCCGATGAAGGAGATGCCTGCGATGACCTGCGCGCCCATGCGGGAGATATCCGTGTACAGGTGCATGACCTGATAGAGATAGAGGTTCGTGAGGATGGTCATGGAGGCGCCGACGCAGATCAGGATATGCGTGCGGAAGCCGGCGGGGCGGCGTTTGAGCTCCCGCTCGATGCCGATCAGGCCGCCGCAGACTGCGGCGAGCAGCATGCGCACCGTCACGGCGAGCAGCGTCATCTCCCGGGCAAAGTCAAAGATATGCAGCATCGCTCACACCTCCTCGATCGCGGCCACGCCCTTGAGCGTACCCAGTTTTGCCAGTACCTCGGTATGTTTTCGGTGTTCCGGCATATGCAGGCTCAAAAGCCCGGTCACATAGCTGACGCCCGCCTTCTCTTCCTTGCCCATCTCCACGTCGTAAATGAGGATCCTGTCGGATTTCAGGTACTCGACCACGCCGCTCAGGTCCTCCACGCCGTCGAGCACGACATAGAGGTTCATGTTCAGCGAGCGCTGCAGCAGCCGCTTTTCCAGCAGCGGGAGCAGGAGCATGGAGCCGGCGACCAGCACAAAGCCGATCAGCACGCACTCATAGAAGCCCGCCCCGATCGCAAGGCCCATGCAGCCCGCGGCCCAGAGGCAGCAGGCCGTGGTCAGGCCCGTGACCTCCCTGCGCTGCGTGACCAGGATGGTGCCGGTGCCGAGGAAGCCGATGCCGGAGACCACTCGCGCGCCGAGACGCACCAGATCGGTCCGCCGCCCGACAATATCAAAGGCGTCCTTCCAGAAGGTATCCAGCATCAGATCCAGATACTGGCTCAGAATGGCGGTGCAGGCCGCGGCCATCGACACCAGCATGTAGGTGCGGAAGCCTGCCGGCCGGCCGTGCATCTCCCGGTCCAGGCCGAGGAAGCCGCCCAGCAGCATCGCCAGCACGACGCGAAGGCACATGGAACAGAGGTTCAGCTCGCGAAGGTACGGAAGTACTGCGTCCATTTCGCATTCTCTCCTTCACTCTACATTTTCTGTCAACACGGAAACAGCCGCTTCAGCAGAGGCGGCAGCTCCGAAAGCGCGCGGATCTCATAGTCCGGCACGATGTCCTCCCGGGCGGGACGCTGTCGGGCGTTATACCAGCAGCTCAGCACACCCGCGTTTTTCGCACCGCGGATATCGGAGGTCAGGCTGTCCCCCACGAGGATCGCCCGGGCCGGGTCGAAGTCCGGGATGCGGGCAAAGCAGCGGTCGAAGAAGGCCCGCTGCGGCTTATCCGCGCCGAGCTCCTCCGAGATGAAGATCTGTTCGAAATACGGTCCGATCCCGGCGGAGCGGATACGCGCCTCCTGCACGGCGGCCGCGCCGTTGGAGACGATGAACAGGCGATAGTCCCCCATCAGCTCCTTCAGCAGCTCCTCAGCCCCCGGCATGAACCAGTGGCCGAAGCAGAGCTCGCGTTCATATCGCGCTGTCGCCTCCGCGCCGGAAGCGTTGTATGCGTATTCCTTGAACAGCAGCTCGAAGCGGCGCACCAGCACCTGCTCCCGGGTCAGCACGCCCGCCTCCAGCAGCTCCCACTGGCTGCGGTTGATCGCATTGTAGTGCGCGATCAGCGCGTCGTCGATCGGGATATCCAGCGCGGTGAAGGCCCGGCGCAGAGCGGCCGCCTCGGCGGTCTGGAAGTCCAGGATCGTGTCGTCGATGTCCAGCAGGACGAAGGGCGTCGAGGCGCTCACAGCTTCAGCTCCTTGAGCGCCTCGCTCACGCGCTCGAAGCGGGAGCCGCGGCTGGCCTTGACCAGGATCGCGTCCCCCCTGTGTGCAAGTGTCGGCAGCGCCTCGATCAGCGCCTCCACGCTCGCGAAGCAGCGGCCCTTTTCCCCCGCGCCCGCGGCGAGATCCGCACCGTACTTCCCGCTGGCCCAGACCGCGTCCACGCCTTTTTCGGCGGCGTAGCGGCCCACGTCGAAGTGCATGGCCGGGGAGGCCTCCCCCAGCTCGCGCATGTCGCCCAGGATGCAGACGTGCCGCCCGGGCAGGGTCAGGAGCGAATCCACCCCGCACTTGACCGAGTCGGGATTCGCGTTGTAGCTGTCGTCCACGAGGGTGACGCTGCCGGTATGACACACGGCGGCGCGGCGGCCGACGAGCTCGAAGGCGCGGATGCCCGCGGCGATCTCCCCGTCCGTCAGCCCCTGCAGGATGCCGACGGCGGCCCCCTCCAGCGCGGCATAGACCATGTGCCGCCCGAAGGCCGGGATCTCCGCCTCGACGCGGCGGCCCATGCCCGCGATCGTACAGCGGGTGCCCTCCGCGTCCTGCCGGATGTCCAGCGCGCGCAGCATGTTCCCCTCGCCCAGACCGACCGTCAGCTTGCGCTGACCGCAGGGGAAATCGCGCAGCCGCGCGTCATCCCCGTTGACCACGAGCCAGGCGTCCTCCGCCATGTTCTCGAGCATCTCGGTCTTGGCGGCGAGCACGCCGTCCAGATCGTGCAGAAATTCCAGATGCGCGTGGCCGATCACGGTAAAGACGCCGACGTCGGGTCTTGCGATCCGGCTGAGCGCGCGCATCTCGCCGAAGCCGGAGATGCCCATCTCCACCACGGCGATCTCGTGCTGCCGCGTGATGCGGGAGACGGTCATCGGTACACCGATCTGGTTATTGAGATTCCCCTCCGTCTTGAGGACGGAAAAGCGCCGGGACAGGACCGCGGCGATCATCTCCTTGGCGGAGGTCTTGCCGACGCTGCCGGTGATGCCGATCACGGGCAGCGAGAGCGTGGCCCGGTAGGCCTCCGCGATCCGCTCCAGCGCGCGCTGCACGCCGTCCGTCAGCAGCACCGGCCCCGTCACGCCCTCGGGCAGGCGCTCGGCAAGACAGCAGGCCGCGCCCTTTTCCAGCGCGGCCGCGATATATTCGTGCCCATCCGTATGCTCGCCCTTATAGGCGACGAAGAGGTCGCCCGGCTGTACCGCCCGGCTGTCGATGATCACACGGCCGAGTTCGTGCTCTTTGTTTTCAACGCCGCACAGACGGCCTCCGCAGGCCGCCGCGGCGCGTTCGATTGTCATACCGTCCATCGTGTTCGCCTCACTTGATTCATGGGTATCATATCATATCCATTCATAATATGCAAGAAATGGCGCGAACAGGAGGCTTTTTCGGCCGCATTCGTATTTTTGAAAAAAAGCGTGCATTCCGCCGGGGAGTATGCTATACTGAATTGGTTAATCCATGAAATGAGGAATACGATATGAATTATGTTGTGGTGGATCTGGAGTGGAACCAGGCCATGAACTCCAAATCCTCCGTTTTCAATAAATTGCCCATCCATCTGCGCGGCGAGATCATCGAGATCGGCGCTGTGAAGCTGGACGAGAACATGCGTCCCGCCGAGGAGTTCACCATCGACGTCAAGCCCGTCTACTTCCGGCGCATGCACTACAAGGTCAAGAAGATCACCGGCTTCGACAAGGACCGGCTGTCCCACGGCGTGTCCTTTCCCGAGGCGCTGGAGCGGTTTCGCGACTGGTGCGGGGAGGACGTTACCTTCCTGACCTGGGGCTGCGACGATCAGGGCATCCTTGAGCAGAACATCATCATCCACGATCTGGACTGGGACTGGATCGCCGGATGGATCAATCTGCAACTCATCTACAACCTCCAGACCGGCGGAGACAAGAATCAGAAGTCTCTCGCCAGCGCCATGGAGCATTTTGAGATCGAGCAGACCCGCATCGCGCACGACGCGCTGGGCGACGCCTACAACACCGCGCTGGTCAGCACCCACCTCGACATGAAGGAGGGACTGCGCATGTACCCGGACGCGGCGCGCATCCTCGCCGCCCGCATGCCCAACTACAAGCCTCCGGTGGAGAACGCCGGGCCCGAGGCGCTGATCCACAAGAGCTTTGACGGCTTTGAGAGCAAGGCCGCGGCCTTCCTCGACGACCGGCTGAGCGCTCTGGCCTGCCCCCACTGCGAACAGGCGCTGCAGGGCCAGCGCTGGGTCAATCAGGGCGATCAGCGCTATATGAACCTCTTCTCCTGCCCCGAGCACGGCGATCTGCTGGTGCGCGTCCGCTTCCGCAGGGAGCCGGAGCAGAACACCTGGGCCGTCAACAAGCTGGTCTATGAGGCCGACGAGAGCATGCAGGAGTACTACAAGAACAAGGCCGCCCAGTCCCGCCGCCGCGGCCGCGGGCACAGCTCCCGCAAGAACCGCCCCGCAGGAAAGCAGTAAGAGAACAAAGATCGGCGCTCCGCCTCAGCTTGCGGAGCGCCGGTCTTTTTCAATCTTCTTCCTCTTTTTCACCGTCCAGGTCGAGATCGACATGGACCTCCGCCTTGCGGTCCCCGAAGGACCAGGATCTGTCAAAGCGCCAGGCCCTTTTCATGCTCTTGTTGACGGCGTTGGAGATCTTCTCGCCGAGACCGGAGAGCGCGGTACCCAGCTCCTCCCCCAGGCTGTCGAAGCTCATGCCCCCGGCGGAGGCAACGCTCCTGCCGACCTCGTCGCAGTCCACATCACCGCCGGCATAGACGCTGCCGGCCACATCGTCGCAGGTCACGCTGCCGCCGGCGTTCACGTTGCCCGCGACATCGTCGCAGGAAACCCCGCTGCCCGCGGAGACGCTGCCGCCGACCTCGTCGCAGTTGACGCTGCCGCCGGCGTTCACGCCGCGGCCAACGGCGTCGCAGTTGACATTGCCCTGGGCGTCCACGCCGCCCTTCACGTCGCCGCAGTCCACATCGCCGCCCGCGTTCACGCTGCCCTGCACGTCGCCGCAGTTGACGCTGAAATCGCTCCAGATGTTGAGCGCCGGGCCCTCGTACTGAAACTCGATCCGCCTGCGGGTATCGAGGTGCGCCTCCGTCTCCTCTCCGGCGATCAGCTTGTGCCCGGCGAACAGCACCACGTGCAGCATGTCCGGATCGTCCGGCCAGGGGAGCTCCACGCCCGGCCGCGTCCGATGTTCCTCTTCCGCAATTGCCGGGAGCGCAGGCTGCCCGGCGGGGGCCGTTCTTCCAAAGAGCTCGTCGATGCTCACTTCAAAGATGTCCGCCAGCAGCGGCAGCAGGTCGATGTCCGGGCTCGACACGCCCGTCTCCCACTTGCTCACCGCCTGATAGGTGATGCCGAGGCCGTTTGCCAGTTGTTCCTGGGTCAGATCGTTCTGCTTGCGAAGGCGCATGATATTGCTGCCCAATGACTCGTTCATTTTGTTTTCCTCCTCCTTGCGATTCGTCGGCGCCTGCCCTGTCGGCATGAGCGTAGCAGAAAAGGGCCCGATTTGCCAATAACCTGTTCGTTGAGTTTGCAGATTCAACCGCTGGTTGAGTTGATTGCTATGAGATTGGGCGGTTTTCACCGCCCGATCTCAGACTGTAGACAAACCCATGCTGCCGAAGTTTGACACGCATGGGGAGAGCGCGAGAGGGGATTGGTTATTCCCTCTCGCGATTGATATACTCAAATGTCAAGCTGTCGACACTTTGTCGACAGCTTGAGATTGGGCGGTTTTCACCGCCCGATCTCTTTCTTATTTTCCAAAATACGCTCTTGCGGCCTCCGCGTCCTCGTGGATCTGGGCCGAGAGCGCCTCGAAGCTCTCGAACTTCCGTTCCGGCCGGAGAAAGGCGTAGAACTCGACCCTCGCCTGCCGACCGTAGAGATTGCCGCTGTAGTCGAGCAGATGGCTCTCCACGCTGACGCGGTTTTCCTCGCTGACCGTGGGACGCACACCGATGTTGGTCACGGCCACGTAGCTCTTCCCGTCTTCGAGGAAAACACGGGCGGCGTAGACGCCGTGCCGCGGCACCAGCACCCCCTCGGGGAAATACATGTTGATGGTGGGCGTGCCGAGCTTGCGGCCCAGATGGTAGCCGGAGTGCACGGTGTCGGCCAGCGTGTGGGGATGGCCGAGCCAGCGCCGGGCCTCCTCCATGTCCCCCGCCTCGATGAGCTTCCGGATATGGGTGGAGCTGACGATCTGCCCGTCGATCGTGACGGGCGGGATCACGTCACAGCCCAGGCCGTTCTCCGCGCAGTACTCGCGCAGACGGTCCACCGTGCCCTCGCCCCGGTAGCCGAAGCAGAAGTCGTGCCCGACCACGATGTGGCAGATGGACAGCTCCTGCACGATGGATTCGATAAATTCACGCCAGGGGATGCGCATCGTATGCTCGGAAAAATGCAGGAACACTACGTTGTCGATGCCGAATTCCCGGCGGATGATATCCTCCCGGCCGATCGCGCTGTTGATGAGCGGGACCTCCCTGTGAAATACCAGCGTGTCCGGGTGTACGTCGAAGCTCAGCACGGAGGGCTCGGCCCCCAGCTCACGCGCCCGCTCCTTCGTTTTGTTCAGCAGCGCCGCGTGGCCGATATGGACCCCGTCGAAAAAGCCCAGGGCGATGACCCTTTTGATCTCTGTCATAGCTTGTCCTTACCGCGTCATTCTGAGGAGCGCAGCGACGAAGAATCTCGTGAGATCCTTCGCTGCGCTCAGGATGACAGTTTTTATACTTCAAAAAAACTTTTGATGGTTTTCAGCTCGCCGTTGTCAACACGCGCGAGGGCCAGGAAATTGCCGCCTTCGCCGTAGAGACGATAGCGGCCTGACGGCGCATCTGCGGACAGCGTGTTTCCGCAGCGGATCTTTTTCTCCATCGCGGCGCTCACGCACAGCCTCGGATACGCCGTGAACAGGCTGTCTACCGGCAGGAGCAGCGTTTCCGCCCGCCCCTCGTCCGCCGCGGCGATCACCGCCTCGAGCGTGTGGGCATCCTCCAGCCGGAACTCTCCCGCCGCGAGCCGCCTGAGCGAGCTCATGCAGCCGCCGCAGCCGAGCGCCTGCCCGATGTCGTGGCTGAGCGTGCGCACATAGGTGCCCTTGGAGCAGCGGACGTCCAGCAGGAAATCCCCGTCCCGCTCGCCCGCGATCTCGAGCGCGCGGATCGTGACGGGGCGGGGCTTGCGCTCCACCTCGCCGCCGCGGCGAGCGATCTCGTAGAGCTTCTGTCCCCGGATCTTGATGGCCGAGTACATGGGCGGGACCTGCGCGATCTCGCCGCGAAAGCGTGAAAGCACTTCCTCCAGCTCTGCGCGGGAGACCGGCCGCGGCTCGCCGCCGACCGGATTTCCGGTGATATCCTGGGTATCGGTGGTAAGGCCCAGGCGGAGGCCCGCCAGATAGCGCTTGTCATGGCTCTCGGCAAATTCCACGGCCCGGGTGGCCCGGCCGACGAAGAGCACCAGCAGGCCAGTGGCCATCGGGTCCAGCGTGCCGGAGTGCCCGATGCGCTTTTCGTGCAGCACGCCGCGCAGCTTCGCCACCACGTCGCTCGAGGTCCAGCCGGCAGGCTTGTCGATCAGCAGGATTCCGTTCATGGGACCAGTTCTTCGATCACGTCCAGCAGCATGTCCCTCGCCTTTTCGGGCGGACAGGCGATGTTGCAGCCGGCGGCCATCTCATGCCCGCCGCCGCCGAAGGCCGCGCAGATCGCGCTGCTGCTGATGCCGGGGTTGGAGCGCACGGACACGCGGCTGCTGCCGTCCTCCTGCTCCCGGATGGTGATGTTCAGTACACTGCTCTCGGCGCGCCCGGCAAGGCTCGCCAGATCGTCGAAGTCGTCCTTGGTCGCGCCGGAGGCGCGGATCATCTCCTGCGTGACGATCGCGAAAACGACCTTCCCGTCCCGGTGGAAGCTCATGTGGGAATAGATCATCCCCTCCAGCTGCAGTCGGGCGGCCGAGACCTTGCGGAAAAAGGCGAGGCTGACCTCGTGCTGTCTCGCGCCGAGACGCAGGAGCTCCGAGGCCGCCGCGAGCGTCGGCGCGCCGGTGTTGGCGTACTGGAAGCAGCCCGTGTCGGTGGTCACGGCGATGTAGAGAAGCGTCGCCTCCTCTTCGGTCACGCTGCCGCAGAGGGCCTTGACCAGCTCCAGCACGATCTCGCCGCAGGAGGATTTCTCGTCCCGGATGAGCTCGTTTGCGGCATAGTGGGAGTTCGTGGGGTGGTGATCCACGCACAGCAGGATCTCCCCCGTGAGCGGCAGGGGAAGCATCCGCTCCGTCGCCACATCGACCGAGACAAGGCAGCCTGGGGCACAGCCCTCAGGCGCAAGGAAGCCCTCGATATACGGGAGCATTTTGCGGGTATAGCCGGGATTCCGGCAGAGCCAGGCCTCTTTGCCCAGCCGCCGCAGCGCGCTGCACAGGGCGGCGGCGCTGCCCGCGGTGTCCCCATCCGGATCGCGGTGCGTAATGAGGAGGATACGGTCCTGCTCCCGCAGGAGCCTGGCGCATTCCCGATAGTTCATGGTGTCACTCCCCGGTCTTCCCGTCTTCGTCGTGCCTGATGTCGAGCGACTGGATGACCTCGTTGATATGCGCGCCGTACTCGATGCTGTGGTCGATCTCGAAGACCAGCTCCGGCGTAAAGCGCAGGCTCATGGCCTGTCCCATCTCGCGCCGCAGCCAGCCCGCGGCGGATTTGAGGCCCTTTTTGAATTCCTTCTCGTCCCGCATGCCCAGCACGCTCAGCCACACCTTGGCATAGTGCAGGTCGCCGGTGGTCTCGACGCGGGTGACGCTGATCATGCCCTGCTGCACGCGCGGGTCCTTGACCTGCGGGATGAGCTTGGAGAGCACAAACTGGATATCGTCGTTGGTTCTGGCAAGTTTATTGGATGGCATATGGTTCTCCTTCATTCGTTGCGTTTTGTCATTGCGAGGAGCAAAGCGACGTGGCAATCCGTTCCCCTTCCCGGAGAATGCGGATTGCCACACCAGTGTGCGCACTGGTTCGCAATGACAAGGCATTGTACCCGGCAGTACGCCGTTATTAGTCTTTGATCTCTTCCATCACGAAGCATTCGATGACGTCGCCGACCTTGATGTCGTTGAACTTCTCGATCTGCATGCCGCACTCGTAGCCGCTGGCGACCTCTCTGACGTCGTCCTTGAAGCGGCGGAGGGAGGCGAGGCTGCCCTCGTGGATGACGATGTTGTCGCGCAGGACGCGGACCTCGCAGCCGCGCTGGATCTTGCCGTCGGTGCAGTAGCAGCCGCAGACGGTGCCGACCTTGGAGACCTTGTAGGTCTCGCGCACCTCGGCGTGGCCGATGACGGACTCGCGGAACTTGGGCGCGAGCATGCCCTTCATGGCCGCCTCGATCTCGTTGATGCAGTCGTAGATGACGCGGTACATGCGCATGTCCACGTTGCTGCGCACGGCGCTGTCGCGGGCGGCGTTGTCCGGGCGGACGTTGAAGCCGACGATGATGGCGCCGGAGGTGGCGGCCAGCATGACGTCCGACTCGTTGATGGCGCCGACGGCGCTGTGGATGACCTTGACGCGCACCTCGTCGTTGGAGATCTTCTCCAGCGAGCTCTTGACCGCCTCGGCGGAGCCCTGCACATCGGCCTTGACGATGATGTTCAGGGTCTTCATCTCGCCGGCCTGGATCTGGCTGAAGAGATCCTCGAGGCTGACCTTCTTGGCGCCGGGCATGGCGTTGGAGGACTGGGCAATGCGGCGCTCCTCGGCCAGCTCGCGCGCCATGCGCTCGTCGGCGACGGCGTTGAACACGTCGCCCGCCGAGGGCACTTCGGACAGGCCGGAAATCTCCACCGGGGTGGAGGGGCCGGCCTCGGTCACGCGCTGGCCCTTGTCGTTGATCATCGTGCGCACGCGGCCCACGGCGGTGCCGGCGATGATGATATCGCCGAGCTTGAGCGTGCCGTTCTGGACCAGAACGGTCATGATGGGGCCGCGGCCCTTGTCAAGCCGCGCCTCGATGACGGTGCCCTTTGCCGCGCGGTTGGGGTTGGCCTTGAGCTCCTGCACCTCGGCCAGGATGACCAGATTCTCCAGCAGGTTCTCGATGCCCATGCCGGTCTTGGCGGAGATCGGGCAGATGATCGTGTCGCCGCCCCACTCCTCGCTGACCAGATCGTACTCGGTCAGCTGCTGCTTGATGCGCTCGGGGTTGGCGCCGACGGTGTCCATCTTGTTGATGGCGACCACGACGGGGATGTTGGCGGCCTTGGCGTGGTTGATGCTCTCAATGGTCTGGGGCATGATGCCGTCGTCGGCGGCCACGACCAGGATCGCGATATCCGTGACCATGGCGCCGCGGGCGCGCATGGAGGTGAAGGCCTCGTGGCCCGGGGTGTCCAGGAAGGTGATGGTGCTGCCGTTGATTTCCACGGTGTAGGCGCCGATGTGCTGCGTGATGCCGCCGGCCTCGCCGGAGACGACGTTGGCGTGGCGGATGTAGTCGAGCAGGGAGGTCTTGCCGTGGTCGACGTGGCCCATGACCACCACGACGGGGGCGCGGGGCCTGAGGTCCTCCTCGGCGTCCGCGTGGTCGTCGATCAGGCGCTCCTCCACGGTGACGATGACTTCCTTCTCCACCTTGCAGCCGAGCTCCATGGCGACGAGGGCCGCGGTGTCATAGTCGATGATCTCCGACACGGAGGCGAACACGCCCAGCTTCATCAGCTGCTTGATGACCTCGGTGGCCGTCTTCTTCATGCGGGAGGCCAGCTCGCCGACGGAGATCTCGTCGGGGATCTCCACCTTGAGCTGCTGCTTGCGCGCGATCTCGAGCTGGAGCTTCTGGAATTTGTCTCTCTCCTCCTGACGGCGCTTGGAGGAGGGCGCCTGCTGGCGCTGCTTGTTCTTGCCGCCGATCTTCTCCTTCTTGCCGCCGGAGAAATTGTTGTTGCGGCCGCTGCTGCCGACGCCCTTGGCGCCGGCCATATCCTCAAACTTTTCGTTGTACTTCTCGATGTTGACAGCGCCGCCGCCGCGGGTATCCACCACACGCTTCTCAGCCACCTGGCGCGGCGTATGGGGCTTGTTGGGCTTCTCCTGCCGCGGCTGCTGCGGGGCAGACGGCGCGCTCGCGCCGCTCCGGGTCTGCTGCGCCGGCTGCTGCGGCTGCGCGCTCTTGCCCTGCTGTTTGGACTGAGCCCCCCTGGCGCTCTGCTGCGCGCTCTGGGCGGGCTGCGCCTCCGGCTCGGGCTTCTTCTCCTCGACGGGCTTGGGCGCCGTCACCTTGAAGATCTCCTCCAGGCTCTCGACCTGGTTGCGCTGCGTCATATACTCGAAGATAACGTCCAGCTCATGATCCTCCAGCACCTGCGCGGTGCTCTTGGGAGGCGTGAGATATTCCGTGAGGATCTTGACGATCTCCTTGGACTGGACATTGAAATCCTTCGCCACCTCACGAACTCTATACTTGATCAGGCTCATACGTTAGTCCTCCTTTTTCCGTTCCTCTTGTTTCTCTCCGCGGCCTTCTCGCTCCTGCGGCGCTCCGCCTTGTCAAAGCGGCGGGCCACTTCTGCCGCCGCGGCGCCGTAGGTCTCGCCGTCCAGCTCCTGCAGGCGCTTGATGAAGGCGTTGGCGAAGCCCAGATCCGTCACCGCCGCCATGGCGCAGGGGCCGTATCCCAGCGCGCCGCCCAGCTCCTCCTTCGTGAAGGGGAGCGGCAGCAGCAGACAGCGCCGGCCGCCTACAAAGCTCTCGGCCCGCTTTCGGGCGTTGTCCGACGCGTCCGACGCGAGCAGCAGAAGCTTCGCTTTTCCCGCCCGCACGGCCTCGCCGGTGTTGTTCTCTCCCGCCTGCAGAGCGTTCGCGCGGCGCATCAGGCCGAGAAAGCTCAGTGTCTTCTCCCTCATTCGCCACGCTCCATCTGCTCATTGAGCGCGTCGTAGACCTCCTGCGGGATCTGGCAGGAGAAGGCCCGCTCCAGCGCTTTGGCTCTCACGGCCTTCTTCAGGCATCCGGCGTCGGGGCACACATAGGCGCCGCGGCCGTTGGCCCTGCCCTTGAAGTCCAGCCGGATCTCGCCCTCCGGCGATCTGACGACCCGGATCAGCTCTTTCTTGGGCTTCATCTCGCGGCAGCCCAGGCACTGCCGCATGGGGATCTTCTTTTGCATATGGACTGCCTCCTTTCGATGTTGTCATTCTGAGCGCAGCTCATCTTGTCATTCTGAGTGCAGCGAAGAATCTCATAAGATCCTTCGTCGGCTTTGCCTCCTCAGGATGACAGATTCAAATCACGCCTCGCTGGCCGGCTTGATGTCGATCTTGTAGCCGGTGAGCTTGGCGGCGAGGCGGGCGTTCTGGCCCTCCTTGCCGATGGCCAGGGACAGCTGATTGTCGGGCACGACGACGCGGCAGCTCTTGCCATCCTCCAGCATGGTCACGCTGATTACCTCGGAGGGGGACAGGGCTGCGGCGATGTACTCCTCGGGCTGCTCGCTGTAGTTGACGATATCGATCTTCTCGCCGCCGAGCTCGCTCACGATGCTGGCCACGCGCCCGCCGCGGGGGCCGACGCAGGAGCCGATGGGATCGACGTTGGGGTCCGAGGACCAGACGGCCATCTTGGTGCGGCTGCCGGCCTCGCGGGCGATGGACTTGATCTCCACGGTGCCGTCGTAGATCTCGGGCACCTCCAGTTCGAACAGGCGCTTGACCAGGCCGGGATGGGTGCGGCTGATGAGCACCTGGGGGCCGCGGGCGGAGTTGCGCACCTCGACCACGTAGACCTTGATGCGGTCGCCCTCTTTGAGCGTCTCGCCCTTGATGCACTCATTGGGCGTGAGCATGGCCTCGGTAAACTCGCTGTTGGAGGAGATGCGGATGGACACCGCGCCGTTTCTCGGCTCGATATGGCTGACCACGCCCGTGAGGATCTCATGCTCCTTGGAGGTGAACTCCTCGTAGATGATGCCGCGCTCGGCCTCGCGGATACCCTGGATGATGACCTGCTTCGCCGACTGGGCGGCGATGCGGCCGAACTTCTTGGTCTCCACGGGGATAGCGATCACATCGCCGGGCTTGCTCTTGCGGACGATCTTCTTTGCGGCCTCCGGGTCGATCTCGTGGCTGGGGTCCTCGACCTCCTCCACCACGGTCTTGAGCACATTCATCTCGATGCGCTTCTTCTCCTCGTCGAGGATGACCTCCACGTTGTCCTCGCACTCGGGATTGTCGCGGCGGAAGGCCGTCAGCATGGCCTGACGGATCTTGTCGTACATGTAATTGCGGGGGATACCCTTTTCCTTTTCAATATCCTCGATGGCTTCAAAAAACTCAGCGTTCATTGATTTCTCTCCTGTTCAAAATGAGTACCGATATAATCTCCCTGAAAAGGAAGCTTGTTGACCCGAAGGGATTCCAATCGTTTTTGAGGCAGCTCCGCCGCCTCAAAAACTCCCTGAGGCGAGCCCGGCGAGCCCTCGCTTCGTCGTCAAACGAAACTCACTTCATTCCGCTTCCGCTTTAGGCGAAAGCTTCATATCCGTTCCTTCCGTTTTCCTCTCAAAATCAAAGCACACGCTTTGATTTTGATAAGAAAGAAGGAGGGAACAGCGTGTAGTTTTCGTCACGTTTGGCGGAAACGGAACGTTGCGAACTTCTTCTCACGCACACGCGTTTCAATTGCAAAAGACGTTTCGCAATCGACTGGTTCAGAATGACACGTGCAGATTGACTTTCGCGATCTGCTGCTTTTCAAAGGTCAGCGCTTCCTCGCCGACCGTGATGGTCACATTGCCGTCGTCATAGCCCGCGAGGGTGCCGACGAAGCTCTTTTTCCCATCCATCGGGCGGTAGAGCCGCAGCTCCACCTCATGGCCGAGAAACTGCTCGAAATCCGAGGGACGTTTGAGCTCCCGCTCGGCCCCGGCGGAGCCGACCTCGAAAACATAGCTGTCCGGGATGGGGTCCTCCTCGTCCAGGATTGGGTCGAGCCTTCGGCTGATGCGCTCGCAGTCGTCGATGCCGACGCCGCCGTCTCTGTCGATAAACACGCGCAGATACCAGGTGCCCGCCTCGCGGACGTATTCCACGTCCCACAGGCTGCAGCCCTCTTCCTCCACCACGGGGCGGACCAGGGCGGAGACCCTGTCGGTGAGCTTGCTCATTGAATCACCTCAACGTTCCGTTCGTCACTTGCCCTTTTCCAAGTGACCGACAATTGTTCACCAAAAAGGAGTGGGTCTTGCAACCCACTCCATGGAACCGAATCTTACTGTGTAATAATACCACCAATGCTTGTATAATGCAAGCTTTTTTTGCGGCAGAAAGCGGTTTTTTCCGCAGGGACGGGCAGTGCCCGTCCGCATACCCGCTTTAGAGGGAACCCTGGCGGACGAGCAATGCTCGTCCCTACGGTCCGTTTTCAGCCTGGCGGAGTTTTCGCCGGACGCCTCAGTACATGAAATCCGGGTTGTAGTGCTTGTAAAACTCCTCGTAGCAGATCCCCTGCTCCATGATGAAGGTGGCCGCCTCCACCCCGACATAGCGGTAGTGCCAGGGCTCGTCCCAGCCGGTCAGAAGGAGCTTGCGGGTCGGATAGCGCTTGATGAAGCCGTATTTGGCGCAGATGGAGTCCAGATACTCATAGAACTTTTTGTTCATGTTCTCATAGACCAGCGGCGAATTGTAGTGCCGGTCGAAGAGGTCCACAGCCAGACCCAGCTGGTGCTCGGAGGAGCCGGGCTCCATCGTGATGGTCTTGGCGCGGGCCACCGCCTCCTGATACTCGGGCAGCAGCCAGATCTCCTTGCCGTCCAGCCCCATCTCCAGCGCGATGTTGTAGGCCTTGCCGTCAAAGAGCTGCTTCTGGTAGGAGTAGGAGCGGTAGGCGCTGCCGATGTAGACGCCGAAGCCGTTGTCGCGCAGGTCCTGCAGCATCTCCTCCAGATGGGGCAGCGCCGCGGAGTCGAACATCATATGGTACTGCGTCCCCGGGATCTCACTCACGTCCGGCATGTAACTGGAGGGGAGCAGATGGGCGGGGTCGGAGTTGATGAGAGAATACTGGGTCAGCGTGATGTCGATATCCGGCCAGATGTCCTCGGTGGGCTCGGGCGTGGGCGTCTGGTTGAGCGCCGTGAAGTTGATACTGTCGCTGCTGATGATGCCGCCCTCGGCGCCGCCCAGGATCACGTCCGTCATATTTTCCGCCCGGGAGCGCACCACCGTGTACAGGACCAGGACCAGCACGGCCATCAGCAGGATCCAGGTCACACGTTTACGATACAAGAGGGATCCACCTCCAAGGAATAGAGAAATACCTGACTGATCATAGCACAAAGCGGGCTCTTTGGCAAGTCCGCCCCGGCCGGCGGATAGTTTTGCGTCGTGAGCTTTGAGGAGGAGTGCGGCCCAAAACTCAAAACTGAACACGGCCGCCGGGAGGCGGCCGCGTTTCTCTCATTCCGCCAGCTTTTTCGCCAGGCGGTAAACGCGCGTGGCGTTGATGTCCAGCTGTCTGCGGCTGACGCGGCGCTTGGCAAGGCCCGCGAGCAGCTCGTCCAGATCCTTCTTCCCGCCGGGCATGAAGAGGTCGTTGCCCGCCGCCGCGACCAGGGCGCGGCTCGGCGCGCCGTACTTGCCGCCCTTGCCGGACATGGCGCGGATGACCCAGTCGGTCATCACGACGCCCTCGTAACCGAACTCGCGGCGCAGCACCTTTTCGATGATGCCGCGGTGCTCTGAGGTGTGGGTGCCGTTGAGCAGATTGTAGGAGGTCATGAGCGCGCGGGGCTGGCTCTCGCGCACGCAGATGCCGAAGCCGCGCAGATAGATCTCGCGCAGGGCGCGCTCGCTCATCTCGCTGTTGCTGGCATAGCGGTTCGTCTCCTGATTGTTGGCGGCGTAGTGCTTGACCGTGGTGCCGCAGCCCGGATGCCTCTGCACGCCGCGCGTGATGGCGGCCGCGAATCTGCCGGAGATCAGCGGGTCCTCGGAGAAATACTCGAAGTTGCGGCCGCAGCGGATATCCCGGTGGATATTCAGCGCCGGGGCCAGCCACAGATGCACGCCGAAGCGCTCCATCTCGTCGCCGACCAGATCGCCCAGCGCCTCGGCAAGCTTTTCGTTCCAGCTCTGTGCGATGGCCGTGCCGATGGGGATGGCGGTGGCATACTGCTCGCGGATCTCGCCCTCGGCCTTCTTTTTCCCGCCTGTCAGGCTCATAAAGAGCAGCGCGGCGTCCGGCAGCCACTCCACGATGCTCTGCGGCAGGCTCTCCCCCACGCCGTGAGCGCCGTTTTCATCCACGGTATACTGCCTGCTCAGGCGCAGGCCGGCGGGGCCGTCGGCCATGACCAGACTCGGGATGCCCCTGTCGGTGAGCGCCCGCGTGGTCTCGCCCGCAGCGCCGGCCACGGCCCGGGACGCATCGCCGATCACGCTGAGCGCGCCGCCTTTGGGATCAAAGCCGCCCACGTTCAGCAGCGCCGCCTCCTCGTCGCTCAGTCCGGCGATCAGGGGATCGACCTCGTACTCGCTGTCATAGTCGTACTTCTTCGTCTCGATGTCGGCCGCCTTGACATGCAGCACCCTGACAAAGCGCGGGGGCTTGTGCTTCGGCTGCTCGGGGCACCAATCCTCGAAGGACGGCGCGCCGACAGCGCGGCGGACCTTTTCGGTGAAAACAGGCCTGTCCAGCCGCACCAGCGCCGCGACCTTCGTCGCGACGGAGGAGCTGCCGAGGCGCAGGAGATAGTCGCCCTTCTCGAGCACCCAGCCCTTCTGCTCCGCGTCGAAGCTCGCCGCGTCGCGCAGCGGGAAGCGCAGCGTCACTTCCCCGCTCTCGCCGGGCTGCAGCTCGTCGGTCTTGGCGAAGGCGACGAGAGTCTGGTATGGCTTGTCCATCCATTCCGCGGGCGGCGTGACATAGAGCTGTACGACCTCCCTGCCCGGGCGGCTGCCGGTGTTGGTGACGGAGGCCGTGAGCGTGATCTGCTCGCCCTCGGCCTTCGCCCCGCCTGGTTTGATTTCAAAGCTTGTATAGCCCAGACCGAAGCCGAAGGGGAACAGGGGCCGTACGCCCGCCGAGTCGAAATAGCGATAGCCGACATAGACGCCCTCGCGGTACTGTGTGTCGTCCCGCCCGCCGAAGTCGCCGATGCGCTGATAGTCCTCCCAGGCGGCCCAGGTGGTGCTCAGCTTGCCGGAGGGATAGGCCTTCCCCAGCAGGAGATCTGCCAGCACGCTGCCGGTCTCCACGCCGAGCTGGCTGAGCAGGAGGATGTTCGAGACCTCCCGCACCGGGCTCAGATCGACCACGCCGCCCACGTTCAGCACCAGCATAAAGTGCTCATAGCGGCGGTTGAGCTCGAGGATATCGCGGATCTCGGTCTCGCTGAGGAGGATGTCTCCGGGGACGGCTTCGCGGTCGGAGCCCTCGCCGGAGATGCGGCCGAGCACATAGACGGCGGTATCGCCCGCCCCGCGGTAGGCGATGTTGTACTCCGGCTCCGGCATGACGCGGCCCATGAACTCCAGCACGGCCAGAACATGCCGCTCCTTCGCCTCCCGCTTGCAGGCGCGCACGAAGTCCTTGTGCGCCTGGGCGCGAACGCAGTCGTAGCTGTCGAGCCAGAATTTTGTGCTGATCGTAAAGCCGGCGTCCTCGAGGCCCTGTTCGACGCTCACGAAATAGCGGGAATTGACCTCGCCGGAGCCGGTGCCGCCTTTGATGGTCCCGCGTGCGCCGCTGCCGTAGAGGGCGAGCGCGCAGGGCGCGGCCAGCGGGAAATCACCGCTGCTTTTCAGCAGCACCGCACACTCCGCGCCGGCTCTGCGCACCAGAGCGCTGTGTTCTCTTTCGTACTCGTTCATCGCTGTCCCTCCTGGGTTATGAAAACTAATTTATGTAAACTATATTACGTTAATAAAAATATGTTAATTATTATATGTCTACTTTATTATGTTCCTAAAAATATGTCAACCGACCAGCTCCTTTACCACTTCCGCCGCGATCAGCAGCCCGGCGGCGGGCGGCACAAAGGCCGTGGAACCGGGGATGGAGCGGCGGTGTGAGTCAGGCTCGATGATCTCCGGGCCGAGACAGAGCGGCTCCTCCGGCGAGAACACCACCTTCAGCCTGTCGATGCCCCGGCGGCGGCATTCCCTGCGCATCACGCGCGCGAGCGCGTCGTTGTCCGTCTCAAAGAGGTCGCAGACGCGCAGGAGCGAGGGATCGCGCTTGTTTCCGGTTCCGAGGGCGCTGATGATCGGCGTGCCCGCAGCGCGCGCCTGTTCGGCAAGGGCGAGCTTGCCCGCCACGGTGTCGATGGCGTCCACCACGTAGTCATACTGCGTGAAGTCAAAGTCCTCCTTCGTCTCCGGCAGATAGAAGGTCTTGTACGTGCGTACGAGGCAGTCCGGGTTGATGCTGCGCACCCGCGCGGCGGCGGCGTCCGCCTTGTCGAGCCCTACGGTGTCCAGCGTGGCGAGGATCTGGCG
Source organism: Oscillospiraceae bacterium (assembly GCA_902778285.1). GTDB lineage: Bacteria > Bacillota > Clostridia > Oscillospirales > Oscillospiraceae > Limivicinus. The sequence goes on from CACYXC010000006.1 coordinate 50,322, forward strand.
GTTGAAATTCGAGAGGCAGATCTTGTCGTTGTCTATGAGGTCCAGCTGCCCGACGCCCGAGCGCGCCAGCGCCTCCAGCGCATAGCCGCCCACGCCGCCGAGGCCGAAGATCGCCACCCGCGCGGCGGCAAGCTTCGCCATGGCCTCGCTCCCCAGCACATGTTCGGTTCTGACAAGGGCCTCGTTCATCGCAGGCTTCTCCTTTGCTGTTGTGTTTCCAGTATACGGCATCGCCTGTGCGGAGGCAAGGTTTTTGTTGCGTCTGCCGCCCCAATAGACTATAATGATCATCGGATGGCGAAATCAATCAAGGATTCGATTGTATTTGCTTTTCGATAATCATTAAGACAAAGCCTGCCAAAGAGACGCTTTCCATTCTTCGCGCAAATGGATCAACGCAGAAAGAACGATAACCAGGAGGTACAGTCCATGCTGTTCAAGAAAAGGGCAAGAAAGCTTGCCGCTCTCAAGGAACCGGTCGGGCAGGTGCTGGAAATGCTGCCGACGGCGATCGTCAAGGGTGACTCCCTCGAGAAGACGCTGCTGCGCGCGGCGCTGACCCACGCCAATCCCCAGAACATCAAACGGCTCGCCGCATTGCTGGTCGGCGGCGGCGTCGCCGTGTCGCTCGCGGGCGACTGGCTGCGCAGGCGCTCCTATCGCGCGGCGCTGGCAAAGGAGATGAAAAAGCAGCTCGCCCCGCTCAACAAGAAGCTCGACGAGCTGGAGAAGCAGAACGAGGAGCTCAAGAAGCAGAACGAGCAGCTGAGAAAGCAGTTGCGGTAAAGCGAAAGCAGCAAGAAGGACCGCCGCGCGAAATCGCGCGGCGGTCCTTTCGTTCTATGCGTTGATTACACCATCGTGTTGTGCAGCGTGCCGATGCCCTCGATCTCCACGTCCACGGTATCGCCGGGCTTGAGCCAGGGGTATTTGCTGTGCCCACCCTCGAGCGCGACGCCGCTGGGCGTACCGGTGAAGATCAGGTCGCCCGGGCGCAGCTTCATGTAATGCGAGGCGCTGCTGACGATCTGCGCACAGTGGAAGATCATGTCGGTGACGTCTCCGTTCTGGCGCAGCTCCTGGTTTACATAACTTCTTACCGCATGGGGCTGCTCCGGGTCAAAGCTGTCCGCCGTGACCACGACGGGGCCGCAGGGGGCAAAGCCCGGCATGGTCTTGCCGATGAGCCACTGGGTCGTGCGCTTCTGCGGCGTGCGGCAGCTCAGGTCGTTGCCGCAGGCATAGCCGAAGACATGGTCCATGGCCTCCTCCTCGCTGACGCCCCAGGCCTCTTTCCCGATGACGATCACCAGCTCCGCCTCATAGTCGTAGCTGTCCTCCCATGCGGGAAGGGCGATCTCCGCCCCGTCCGGCGCCAGCGCGTCGGGGAATTTGCTGAAGAACACGATGGATTTGGAGATGGGCAGCCCCGCGCGCAGCGCGTGCTCGCGGTAGTTGAGGCCGACGCAGACGATCTTGTCCGCCCGCTCCACGATGTTGGCGTAGGCAGGCTTTTCCACCACCGGGGCCGCAGGGTCGGCCGCCAGCGCCTCCAGCGGCGCGCGGTCCGCGCCGGCGATCACGTCCTCCATCCGCAGGCCGGCCGCCGAGGCGTCGATCACGCCGCGCCCGGTGACAAGGCCGAGATGCGTTTCATCCTTGATTTTCAGGTTGCAGAGCTTCATATGGGTCCCTCCCGTTCGGATTCTGGGACCAGTATAGCGGAAAATGCCGCCGAATGCAATCGTTCAGTTCCCCCCAGAGCTCCAGAACGCGAAAGCGCAGCACATAGCCCTCCTCCTCGCTCACGATGCCATAGTCGCCGCGGCCCATCACGCTCTGCAGCTTCTCGCCCTCGACAGCGCCGAGACACAGCGGCGGGAACACGATGCACCACCAGTTCTGCCCCTCGCCCGCGCCGAGCACCACGCGCAGGGACTCGTACTCTCCCGCAGGCAGGCGGAAGCCCTCATACTGCCGCAGCGGGTAGCGCTCCCGTCCCAGCGTCACGCGGACCTCACGCCCCTCGGCGGCGCTCTCCGCCGCGGCGCGCACGCCGTCCAGATCGCCGGCCAGCAGGGCGCGGGCCTCGTCCCGGTCCTGCACGGTCTCGAGCCTCGGCGCGAGATAGTCCAGCACCGCGTCCCGCACGCGCAGCTTGAGCGCCTGCTCCTCCGGCGCGTCCGATGCCGCGATCACGTGCAGGCGCAGGACGCTGCCGCTGATTGAACGCTGCCGTCCCTGCGCCCAGACGCCCAGCAGCAGCGTCACGCACAGGGCAAGCAGCGCCGCCGTCTCCCATAAATGAAATCGTCTTTCCATAAAAAAGCACCGTCCATACTCCGTTTTTTGAGAGTATGGACGGCTTTTTTCGATTTATACTGAAATCTGATAGAAAGGTCGATAAAGTTTTTCGAGCAGAGTTTGCGCCAGACGAGGCGAAGACCGCAGAGCATAATGGAGAGATATGGTCAAGGGCTTCAACGAAGTATGGCACAAATTCTGCCGGAAAGATCCCGAGATTTCTATTAGATTTCAGTATTCGTCGAAGAGCCTGCCTACAGGACTCGCAACGCAGGCGAAGCGGTACTCCTGCCTCAGCTCGCGCGCCGCGGTCTCAGCCGCGGCCTCATCGGTAAAAATGCCGAAGACCGCCGAGCCGGTGCCGGTCATGATCGCGCCGAGCGCGCCATGGTCGAGCATGCGGCTCTTGATCTGCGCCACCGTACGCATTCGCCGGTCGCCCACGTCCTCAAAGACGTTGTACATCCGCCGGCAGAGAGCGCGCAGGTCGCCCTGCCGCAGAGCCTCGAGGATGCCTGCGGTGTCCGGGTGGTGCCGAAGCGGGGCGCTGTCGAGCTTTCGGAAGAGCTCGGGCGTGGAGATTGAGAATTCCGGCTTGCAGATGACGATCCGGCAGTCCGGCAGCGGGGGCAGCGGCTCGAGGATCTCGCCCCGGCCGCGGGCCAGCGCCGTGCCGCCCGCCACACAGAAGGCCACGTCCGAGCCCACCTGCTCCGAAAGCTTTTCCAGCTCGGCGCAGCTGAAGCGGTCGCCGTACATGCGGTTGAGCGCGCGCAGCACCGCCGCCGCGTCCGAAGAGCCGCCGGCCATGCCCGCGCCGACGGGGATGTTCTTGCGCAGCGTGATGAGCAGGCCCTGCCCGCCCTCTCCCGCCGCCTCCAGAAATACGCGGGCCGCCTTGACGGCGAGATTTCGCTCATCACTCGGGATGAAGCGCAGATTGCTCCGCGCGCGCAGCGTCCCGTCGTCCGTCGTGCTGATCTGCAGCTCGTCGCAGAGCGAGACGGTCTGCATCACCATATTCATTTCGTGATAACCGTCTGCCCGCTTCCCCCCCACGTCCAGCGAGAGGTTCAGCTTGGCATAGGCTTTTTCCTGCAGTTCCATAAGTACCTCATGAAAATGTTTTGAATCGGCCCGATCAGCGCTCAGGGGGGGCAGAGGGGCGCTCCCCTCTGCTTTTCGCCCCGCAAGGCGAAAAAACAATCCGTTTTTGGCGGGGCTTTGCCTCGCCAAAAACACACTAAGCCGAGCTGAGCGAGGCCTCACGCCGTCGTCAAACGAAACTCTCTCCATTCCGCTTTCGCTATAAGGCGAAAGCTTCATATCCGTTCCTTCCGTTTTCCTCTCAAAATCAAAGCAAACGCTTTGATTTTGGTAAGGAAGAAGGAGGGAGCACAGCGTAGTTTTCGCCGCATTTGGCGGAAACGGAGTGGTGCGAGCTTCTTCTGACGCATGCGTGAGTGTTCCCTAACGGTTCAGTCCCCCTCAAGGGGGCTGAACCGTTAGGGAAACAGATAGACCCGCAGCTCGTAGGGGCGGGTGGTAAAGCCGTTGGCAATGACAAAGTTCATATCGTAGTTGGACAGCACGCAGCTGCCCCGGTTGAGGTCGATGCCCTCCGGCGCCTCAAAGCGCAGCTGCTCGTCGGTGAAGGAGCAGATGACCAGCAGCTTCTGATCCTGGTGATTGCGCTCATAGACGTACAGCTTCCTGTCCTCCGGCCGATGTTCGCGGTAGTCGCCCCAGAGGGCCACGGGTGTCTCCTTCCTAAAGCGTATCAGCCTGCGGTAGAAATTGAGCAGGGAATCCGGGTTCTCCTCCTGTGCGGCCACGTTGATGCTCGTGTAGTTGTCGTTGACGAAGAACCAGGGCACGGTCTCGGAGAAGCCCGCGTAGCGCTCCGCCGACCACTGCATCGGCGTGCGCGCGCTGTCACGGCAGCCCTCCTGCACCATGCGCAGCACCAGCCTGCGCGGCAGGAATTTGGAGGCGATGCGGGCGCTGTTGTGCGTCATCACGTCCTCATAGAGGTTCACGCTATCGAGCCGGAGGTTGGTCATGCCGATCTCCTGCCCCTGATAGATAAAGGGCGTGCCCCGCTGGAGCATGTACATGGCGGCGAGCATCTTGCCGCTCTCGTCGTGGTAGCGCTCGCTGCCGTAGCGGCTGATGATGCGCGGGTGGTCGTGGTTCTCGATGTACAGCGCGTTCCAGCCTTTTCCCTCGAGCTTTCGCTGCCAGTCGGAGAAGGCGCGCTTCATCTTGCGCAGATTGAAGGGCGTGCGGATCATGTCGGTCATGAAGCAGTCCGCCTCCATGTGGGAGAAGGAGATCATCTCGTCGAGCACCTGATCCGGCCCCTCGGTCACATAGCGCAAGGCGATGTCCGCGTCGGTCAGCGGGCTCTCGCCCACGGTGAAGCAGTCATAAAAATCCAGTACGTCCCGCTTGAACTCTCTGAGGTAGTCCAGCACCTCCGGCCGGTTGGAAAAGTGCTTCATGCCGTTGGCCGCGGGCAGCTTCGGGTAGGCGTTCGGCAGGCCCGGCGTCTTGGAGATGAAGGTGATCACGTCCTCGCGGAAGCCGTCCACCCCCATGTCCAGCCAGAAGCGCATGATCTTCTTGACTTCCTCGCGCACCCGGGGGTTGTCCATGTTCAGGTCCGGCTGCTTGCGGGCGAAGAGGTGCAGATAGTACTCGTCCAGCCCCTCGTCATACTCCCAGGCGCCGCCCTCAAAGACCGAAGTCCAGTTGTTCGGCGGCAGACGCCTGCCGTTTACGACGCGGCCCGGCCGCCAGTAATAGTAGTCGTGATAGGGGTTATCCTTCCCCTTTTTGCTCTCGAGGAACCATCTGTGCTCGTCGGAGGTGTGGTTGATCACCAGATCCAGAAAGACGCGCATGCCCCGCTCATGGGCCCCGTCCAGCACCTGGCGGAAAACCTCAAGGCTGCCGTAGTCCGGGTGGATGTCCATGTAGTCGGAGATGTCGTAGCCGAAATCCGCGTTGGGCGAGGGATAGAGCGGGGAAAACCAGATCGCGTCGACGCCCAGACTTTTGATATAGTCCAGCTTGCCCAGCACGCCCCAGAGGTCGCCGATCCCGTCGCCGTTGCCGTCACAGAAGCTGCGCGGCCAGATCTGATAGACCACCATCTCTTTGTACCAGCGTTTCTCCGCCATCGTGCATACCTCCTTCGCCGATCGGATCCTGGAAGATATATTTTATCACAACATGCCTCGCGCTACAATAGCTTTCCGGTATTCCGCGCCGCCAAAAAAGAAGGCGGAAAAACGTACAATTTTACCCCCCTCTTCCGCCTGAAACTTCATGCGACTTTCCTCTTGCAAAATCGACCGAACCTGCTATACTCTCCTTCGCGCGCGGACGCCTGCTCTCTCCGCTCAGAAAAAGCCACAAAATTTTTCGACAAAATTCCAAAAAGTTTTCAAAAGTTGACAAAATGGTAAAAATATGATATAGTGGTTCTCAGTATCTTGGAAAGGATATGCCCTCATGAGAAAACCGATCCTTTCAGCGGCGGTGATCCTGCTCCTGCTGCTGAGTATCGGTCCCGCCGCCTTCGCGGATGTGACCTACCCGGATCCGGCGCCGCTGGAGGTTGGGCAGACGCTCAACCATCTGGCCGCCAGCGTGGAACCGGGCAGCTCCGTCACCGTGTCCGCGGGCAGTCTGCCCCCCGGCGTGGACCTTATTCTGGACGACAACACCGACTCGACAGACGTCTACCTGCGCGGGATCCCCACCGTCCCCGGCTACTATGACGCGGTGCTCGATGTGAACGCCCAGAACAGCTTCATGTGCAGCGTAGACGTGGAACCCGCCCAGCCCCAGCTGATCGTCGGGCCCAGCGTGAGCTGCTCTCTCAACGACGTGGTCCACGTGAGTGTGACCGCCTCCGTCTCCGACGGCGGCCAGCTGAGCTACCAGTGGTACACCAGCGACGGCAGCTCCCAGAGCAGCCTGATCACAGGCGCCGTCGATCCCATCTATCAGCCCGGCACCGACTATGTCGGCACCACCTATTACTACTGCGTGGTCACCAACCACAACAACGGTCTCGAGGTCTCCGTCGTCTCCCCCTCCATCCTCGTCACCGTGAGCGATATGCGCCCCAGCAGCCTGAGCGTTGTGAGCCTGCCGTACAAAACCGTCTACCGCGCGGGCGAGACGCTGGATACCAGCGGCCTGCAGCTGCAGCTGGCCTACGCGAGCGGCAGCACGGAGATCGTCAGCTCCGGCTTTCAGGTCTACCCCACTCTGCTCGACGTCGCGGGAACGCAGACCATCGAGCTGAGCTACGCCGGGCAGACCTGCAGCTTTCAGGTCACGGTCCAGGAGGCGCAGGAGCGCATCGACGGCATCGGCGTGCTCACCCTGCCCTACCGCACCGCCTACACCGTGGGCGAGATCCTGGACCCCGCGGGGCTGTCCGTCCGGGCCTATATCGGCTCCGGCTACCGGGATATCAGCGAGGGCCTTGAATGTTCCCCGATGCTGCTGATGCAGGAGGGGACCCAGACCGTCACCGTCACATACGAGGGGAATACCTGCACCTTCACCGTCACGGTGGAGAGCGAGGAAGTGCCGAGCTATCTGTCCCTCCGCCAGCTGCCGACCAGGCTCAGCTACACCGTCGGCGACACGCTGGATACCGGCGGTCTCGTGCTCTACCTGATCTCCACCAAGAACAACGCCATGGAGGTCACAGAGGGCTACAGCGTCAGCCCGACGAAGCTCGAGCGCGAGGGCCAGCAGGAGATCACCGTGACTTACGGCGGGCTAAGCTGCAGCTTCAAGGTCAATGTGAGCGCCGCGGCGCCGAGTCCTTCGCCGTCGCCCTCGTCCTCACCCGCGCCGGACGCCTCGCCGATCCCGAGCGCGGCCCCTTCCGCGGAGCCGACCGGCTTCCCTGCGATGCCGACCCGCGCCCCACAGCCGAGCCGCAGCGTCGGCAGCGGCAAAAGCTTCGTGGGCGTGATCGTCGGTGCCTCCGTGATCGCGCTTGCGATCATCGGCGCCTATGTGTTCATCATGAACCGCGGCGGCTTTGACGTACTGGAGGAGAAGCTGGAGAACCTCTTCCGAAGGGGCAGACACAGAAAGTAAACAGATCGAGACCCCGCTGAGGTTCATGAACCCCGCGGGGTCTTTTTTCGCGCGATTACTATCATCGTGACATGGCAGGCTGCTGAGAACGGAGGAACAAAAACAAAGGGCCGCAGGTTTTACCCTGCGGTCCTTCGTTTGGGAGAAAAGAGAGGATTTATAGGAGTAGAAAAGTGTCAAAATTCAGGTCCGCTTACGCGGATTCGGGCTTGGCCTCGTCGAAGGTGATGGTCACGACCATGCTCTCTCCGGCGCGGTAGAGCTCCACTTCCGTGGTGTCGCCCGCGGAGAACTTCTTCACGGCGGCCTTCAGCTCGCTGTAGCCGGAGATCTCGGTGTCGCCCAGGCGGGTGATCACGTCGCCCTTCTGGATGCCGGCCTTCTCGGCGCAGCTGCCGCTGCTCACGTCGGAGACATAGGCCCCGAGCGGCATATTGTAGTACTGGGCGTACATGGCGCTGTAGCGCTCGTCCAGCCAGATGCCCATATAGGCCTTGCCGGTCACATAGCCCTTGGTGATCAGATCGTCCGCGATGGGAGACACGTCGTTGACGGGGATCGCGAAGCCCAGGCCCTCTACGCCGGAGGAGCTGTACTTCGCCGTGACCACGCCGACCACCTGCCCCAGGCTGTTGTACACCGGGCCGCCGGAGTTGCCGGGGTTGACCGCGGCGTCGATCTGGAACATGTTGATCGACTCGGACTCCTCGGTGGTGATCACGCGGTCCAGGGCGCTCACATGGCCGCTGGACATGGAGAACTCCAGCTCGCCCAGAGGATTGCCCACGGCATAGACCGCGTCGCCCACATGGAGGCTGTCGCTGTTGCCGAAGCTCACGGGCGTCAGGCCCGAGGCCTCGATCTTCAGCACGGCCAGGTCGTTGGCCTGCTCGGTGCCCACGATGGTCGCGGTATACTTGGTCCCGTCGCGGAGCATGACCGTGATGGGGGAATTCTGCTGCACGGCGTACTCGATCACGTGGTAATTGGTGAGGATGTACCCGTCCTCGGAGAGGATGAAGCCCGAGCCGCTGACGGCAGAGGAGCTCTGCATCCCGAAGAAATTGGTAAAGGTCACGTCGGTGGTGATGCCGACGACCTGTCGGCAGGCCTGCTCGTAGATCTGCGCGGCGCTCAGTCCGCCAAGCTCAGAGCCGGTGCTGTTGACCGCGATCGGCGCGGCCGCGAGCGCGTCCTGTCTGTCGGCGACCTCCGTGACGGCGCTCTCATTCTGGTCCAGGCGCGTCTCCAGCTCGTCGATCCGGCCGGACAGGCTGCCGGAGGTCAGCGCCGAGCCGATCAGGCCGCCCAGCAGCGCGCACACCATCGCCAGGCACGCGATTTTCAAAAATCCGCTGTTTTTCCCGGTCTTTCTCTCCTTCGCTTCCCTCTCGGGGCGCTCGGGAGGACAGTAGTACCGGGGCGGTACGGTGCTCTCGCCGGCAGGCTCATAATGGGCGTCTGCGTAGACATGCTCGCGAAACGCGTCGCGATCGAAGTGATACTCACTCTCCGAAGCAGAGCTTCCGGCTTCTTTTGCCTCGGGAGTATCCTCCTGCGTGCTGCGGGGTTCGGATTCGGGATCGTTTACAGGCTGAGCCACAGGCTCGCTGCTGTTTTCTTCGCGAACTTCGCCGGCCTCTTCTTCAGGCTCGAACATGTATGCTTACCTCGTTTGCTTGGTGTGACCGTAATATATCCCGAATTTATGACCTTGTCATGAACAAAGTCCCAAGAATTTATAAACATTTCGCAGGCGCTTTGTAAGCAAAAGGTCTCAGTTCCGCTTTCTCAGCAGGATCTCAACATTCTCCGTGCTGTACTCGATCTGCTCCGACCAGCGGCGCAGATGCTCCGCGTCAGGGCCGTACAGCGCGTCGCATGCAGCGACGAAGGCCGTGCTCTCATGGGCGTAATCCAGCAGCGCTTCCAGCCCGACGCTCTCCGCCCGGTCGAGCTGACGATAGAGCAGCATCTGCTCTATCCGCTCATAACGCGGCCCCGCGGGCAGCGGGGAGGGCAGGCCAGGCAGCGCCGCGCAAAGCGCCGCAAGCTCCGCGGGCCAGTCGGCGTCGATGGCCTCGGTCTCCGCGAGGCGGGCGAGAAAAGCGTCCGACGGTTTTTCTCCGCCATAGGACAGCCGCGTGGTATCGCATTCCAAACCAAGACGCCACAGCAGCTCCTCCATAGTCAGAAGCGCCCCGCTCTCCTCGTCGAGAAAGCGCAGCGGCTCCTCCGATCCGAGCAGCAGCGCACAGACAGCCTCGCAGCTCAGGCCGAGGCCGCAGAGCTCCGTATCTCCGACATCCTCATAAAAGCGCGGGTGCAGCGCGCAGATGTCGCAGAGCGCGTCCTCTCCCAGCGCGCAGATCAACTCGCACAGGCCGTCCGGCCGCAGGAGGGGGCAGCGCCCGTCCTCCGTCAGGACGAAATGCGCGCCGTCGTCATCGCGCTGCAGGCTCCGCCGCAGCTTTTCGCCCAATTCCCCGGGCAGCGTCTCATAAAACGCGGCGCTTCGCGCGTCCACATCGATCTCCCAGCCGCGGCAGCAGGAGTGGCGGCAGTCTGCGGCGCGGCAACGGAAGCGATCGCAGAAGTCCGGCCGGATGCTCATGTCGCGCGCCTCCGGCTCAGCTGCCAGAAGGCCACGGCGCTGGCCGCCGCCACGTTCAGCGAGTCCACCCCGTGGGACATGGGGATGCGCACGGTGTAGTCGCAGTCGGCGATCGTCCCGTCGGCCAGACCCTCCCCCTCGGTGCCGAGGACGACGGCAAGCTTCTCCTCGGCCATGAGGCTGGGATCGTCGATGGGGACAGAGTCGTCCCGCAGGGCCATGGCCGCGGTTTTGAAGCCGAGCTCCCGCAGCCGCTCCAGACCGGGACGCGGCCAGTCCGTCAGCTCCTCGCCGATATGGGTCCAGGGGATCTGAAAGACCGTGCCCATGCTGACGCGCACGGCCCGGCGGTAGAGCGGATCGCTGCAGGAGGGCGTGAGCAGAACGGCGTCCATGCCCAGCGCGGCGGCGGAGCGGAAGATCGCGCCGACGTTCGTGGGGTTCATGACGTCCTCCAGCACGGCGATGCGGCTCGCGCCGGAGAGCACCTCCTCCAGCGAGGGCAGCGGGCGGCGGCGCATGGCGCACAGGACGCCGCGCGTCAGCGGGAAGCCGGTCAGCTCGGTCAGCACGGGCAGCGGCGCGGTATAGAGCGGGATGTCCCCGCAGCGTGCCACCACCTCGCGCGCCTGGCCCTCGATGTGCCTGCGTTCCATCAGCAGCGACACGGGCTCGCAGCCGCCGTCCAGCGCCCGAAGGATCACATTGGGGCTCTCGGCGATGAACAGGCCCTTGGAGAGATCGGCGCGGCTTTTGAGCTGCCCCTCGGTCAGACGGGCGTAGACGTCCAGCTCCGGCGCGTCGAAGTCTGTGATTTCCCGGATATCGGCCATGTTTTGCTTCCTCCGCGTTTTCTGTATGAATTCCAGATCATTATATCTTCCCCCGACATTTCTTGCAAGGCTCGTTTGAAAGTCCGTTCTATGGGACACCATGTTATGTATACTGAAATCACAAAACAAAGGAGACGCAAAAGAACGTCTCCGCGAGGGAGGAACATACGATGAAAGAGGACGATATCACCACCAGCACCGGCATGCAGAACGTGACGGAGCTTCTGTATCTGGCGGCTCTGCTCCTGGGCGGGTTTCTCAGCGCCTGCCTGTAAGCACTCAATACGCGACGGCAAAACGGCAGTCCGGGGAAAAACCCGGGCTGCCGCTTTGTCTTTTGTTTACTCTGTGCGGGTGCCGTCACGGATTGAGACACACGCCGGAGCTGTTGAAGTTGTAGGTCTTGCCGTTGATGGTTTTGCTGCCGGTGACCATCGCGCCGGAGGCTTCAAAGTAGTACCACTTGCCGTCCAGCTTGAGCCAGCCGGTCTGCATCGCGCCGCTGCTCTGGAAATAGTACCAGGTGCCGCCGATCTTCTGCCAGAGCGTGACCATGGCGCCGCTGTCCTTGAAATAGTACCAGGTGCCGCCGATCTTCTGCCAGCCGGTCTGCATCATGCCGTCGGCGTTGAAATAGTACCACGTACTGCCGACCTTCTGCCAGCCGGTGTCCATGGCGCCGCTGTCCTTAAAATAGTACCAGTTGCCGCCGGAGGAGAGCCAGCCCGTATCCATGGCGCCGCCGCTCTTGAAGTGGTACCATGTGCCGCCGATCTGCTGCCAGAAGCGCAGCATCACGCCCTCGGCGTCGAAGTAATACCACTTGCCGTCGATCTGGAGCCAGCCGACGGCCATGGCGCCGCCGCTCTTGAAGTAGTGCCAGTTCCCGTCCAGCTTCTGCCAGCCGGTAAGCATGGCGCCGTTTTCATCCATGTAATAGGTCTTGCCGGAGACGGTCACAAAGCCTGTAAGCATGACGCCGTCCGCGCCGAAGTAATACCACTTGTCCGCGGATTTGAGCCAGCCCGTGTCCATCACGCCGCTGCCGCTGAAGTGATACCAGTTGCCGTCGATCTGCTGCCAGTAGGTGACGGGCTTGCCGTCCTCGCCGTAGTAGTACATCTTGCCGTCGATCTCGCGCCAGCCGTCTTTTGTCTCAAAGACCGCACGATAGACCGTATCCTCCGTCACCGCGGCGGGCTCGGGGTCCCAGCCCTTGAAGGTGGCAAAGGGCTTCGTCGGCTCGCTGCCGCCGTACTCGGGCACCGTGCCGTAGCTCACGACGGTCTGCCAGAGGACGCTCCCGTCACCGTTGAGCCAGACAACGCCGAAGATCTTGATATGCAGCGCCCAGTAGTTGTCCTGCCCCAGCTCAAAGTCAAAGGCATCCGGGTCGAGGCCGCTCAGGTGGGTGAAGGGATCGGAGCTGTCCTTGTAGACCTTCAGCGTGCCGGAGCCGTCGTAAGTGCCGAATTCGGCGTTGATGCCGCGCATCAGGGTCAGCGTGCCGTCGTTGAGGAGCGTGCCGAGCAGCTGCAGCGACTGCTTGCTGACGATCTCGCCGCTGTTCGTGAGCGTGACGCCTGCCGCCGTGGAGACGCCGGTGCCGCTGTTGATGCGCATGCGCACGTTCGCGGGGACTGTCAGATCGGCGCTCAGCGCGATCATGGCGCGGGGATAGATCTCATGGGTCACGGCGCTGTCGCTATCAGCCGCGGCGATTTCGCAGGCGGCGCGGAGCGCGGCCTCATCGCCGGCGAAATGCTCGACGTAGTAGCGGCCGCCGGAGGCCTTCATGTTCGCCGTACGGGCAAAGCCGGTGTTGAGCACGACCACGGAGCCCTTGTTCTCCAGCGTCCCGCTCACCTCAAGCTCGGAGTCGGCGGCACTCATCGAGAGCGTGCCGAGCACGTTCAGGGTGCCGTCGATCTGCGCGTTTTTCGCCGTGATCGTGCCGCCGCGCGCGATGGTCATCTCAATGCCGTCCTCCACGAGCAGGGTGCCCTTGGAGAGGACGAAGTTCATGCCCATGGGGATCGTGACGTCCTCGTACACCACGAAGGCGCCTTCCTCCAGGAAGCGGACCGTATAGCTGGTCTTCCCGCTCTCCAGATAGGCCGCGATCTCCGCCTTCAGGTGCTCCAGATTCCGGACCGTGCCGGGATCGGGGGTGTCGATGTCGTCGAGATAGGACTTGGAGGAGATCGTCAGCTCACTGTCGGAGAAGACGGAACGGATCTTTTCCTCATAGCTGTAGGAGATCGTGCGGGAGTTGGCGGTAAAGGAATAGCCCGCATCGACGCTGCCGTCGGTGTAGCCCACCATGAACAGGCCGTCGGGCGCGCCGACGGAGCCCGCGTCGCAGTTGGTCACATCCACCAGGTAATTCTTTCCGTTTTCCATGTGGACGATGTTCCACATGTGGGCGCCGGCGCCCGTGCCGCCGTTCATCGTGCCGGTGACGGAGTAGGTCATCACGCTGGCGCTCAGGTTGCTGATGTCGCACAGATACTGGAAAGCCTTGGCATAGCCCTCGCAGACCACGTTGGTCGAGCTGTCACCGTCAAAGACCCAGACCAGCTGCCAGGGGTCGCCGTAGTCCACGCCGCCGCCGGCCGCCGCGCTGTTATAGGAGACGAGGGAGCAGATCTCGTTTTTGAAGCCGAGCAGCTTATTGTAGTCCGCAGCGCCGCTGTAGTTGGCGGCAATCGCGGAAGCGTTGGACACCGCTGCATGGATGCCCGCCGTTGTCGAAGGATCCACGCCGCAGTAATAGCGGGTGAGGGAGCCGTCCGCATTGCGGACGTCCTTGTATGTACCGTCGGAGTACGCGCCAGCGACGGCGAAGGTGAAGGTCATGCTGCCGCTGATCTTGATCATTATCCGGGAACCGGAGAAATTATAGGACTTGAGCGAGGTGCCGACCGTCTTGTCATACCAGTACAGCTCGCACGGGCAGTCGGACAGCAGGGCGGTAACAACATTCCGCAGGGAAAACGCCACGATGGCGTTGACGGCGGCCATGGCCTCGTCGGAGAAGGTGGAGCTGCCGTCCTCATTGACGACGATCAGCGTCTCCAGCCCCAGATCCTCAGCGGTCCAGGAGGTCTTGCTCAGGCCGAGCTCGGCCACCGGGATGGACATCTCGGTGGAGGTGCTGCTCCCGTCAGCCACGGAGGCGATCTGGGATTTCAGATTGTAGAACACGGTCCGGTTCACGCCGGAGAGCGCGGCGCCGCTGTCGTGCACCCCCTGGGCGGAGGCGCCGGGGCGCAGAGAGTCGAGCTGCTGCTGCGCGTAGGCGTTCAGCAGGGCGTCGTTGTCGACCGGGCCGCCGGGCGCGTAGCCTATGGGCGCCTGCTCGACGAGGATCTCCACATCCTCCTCGGGTTCTACCTCTTCTTCCGCAAAGCCCTCATCAACAAACACGTCGTCTTCCGTCTCGGAGAAGGACTCCTCTTCGGCAGGGAGCTCTTCCTCGGCAAGGATCTCCTCCTCCGGGAGCGCGGCCGGCTCCTCGACGGGGGCGGCCTCCTCCGGGCTCTCCGCCTCTTCCGCGGCGGGTTCGGCCTCTTCAGGAGCCGCGGGTTCTTCCGCCGGTTCGGTCTCCTCAGCCTCGGCTGCCGGTTCCTCCGCGGGCTGCTCCGCCTCGACAACGATCACGGGCTCTTCCATCTGCTCTGCATCGCTCAGCTCTTCCGCAAAGGCGGACGCCGGGAAGAGCGACAGGCACATCAGCAGACACAGAAGCAGAGAAATCGAACGTTTCATCCCAAGCATTTTCGTATTTCCTTCCTGTTTTGAATACCGCCCGAAAAATGGGCACAGTCAGATAGAATAATTATAGCACAAGCGTCAAAGCTGTCAAGGTGAAACTGACAGCATACGACGCACCGCGTCTGACAAATTCTTCCCGTGCTCCGTGCTACAATGGCCTCATGCAAGTGATCTACGTCGATTCCCTGTTCTGCCTGAGCCTGCTGACGGACTATCTGCTCTGCCTGACGGCCGGACGGCTTTGCGGCCTGGTGCTGCGCAGAGGCCGCTATCTCGCGGCGGCGGTGCTCGGAGCGGCATACTCGGTCGCGGTGTTCCTGCCGCCGCTCGTCTTTCTCTCCCTGCCGGCAGGGAGACTCGGCTGCGGGCTGTGCATGGGCATGGTCGCCTTCGGGCGGGAGCGGCAGCCCCTGCGCTGCACGGGGGTGCTGCTGGCGGTCGCGGCGGCCTTCGGCGGCGCGCTCTGGGCCGTGACGCTCGCGGGCGGCGGCATGGGCGCGTATCCTGCGGCGCTGTCGCTGCCCGCGCTGCTGTTGAGTTTCGGACTCTGTTACGCTCTGCTTTCGCTGCTGCTGCGGGCGCGGCGGCTTTTGACGGAGCGGCGGCGCGTCGCGGTGCGCGTTTCCCTCCTCGGGCGGGAAGCCGGCTTCCTCGCGCTTGAGGATACCGGCAACGCGCTCTCCGACCCCGTCACCGGGCGGCATGTGCTGGTGGCCTCCCCCCGCGCGCTGCGCCCCCTGCTGCGGGAGAACGCCGCGCTCTTCGCCCAGCTCCCGCCCGTGGAGCTGCTGGAGGCGCTGGGAACGGTCCCGGAGCTCGCCGGGCGTTTTCGCCTGCTGCCCTATTCCAATCTGAGCGGCAGCGGCCTGCTCCCGGTCTTCCGGCCCGATCGGCTGCTGCTGGACGGCAGGGAGACGGAGGAGCTGCTGGTCGCCGTCTCTCCCAACGCCGCCGGTGAGGGCTTTGAGGCGATCCTGTAAAGAAGGAGGCGTTTTATAATGTTATGTAAACCTCAAATCGTATTCCTGCGCGAGCAGCTGCTGCGCATCCTGGGCATCCGACCGCCCTCGGTCTTCTACATCGGCGGCAGCGACACGCTCCCGCCTCCGCTGGGAAAAGAGGAGGAGGACGCGGCCGTCGCGGCGCTGGAGGCGGGCGGAGAAGAGGCCCGGAAGCTCCTGATCGAGCACAACCTGCGGCTGGTGGTCTACATCGCCAAGCGCTTTGAAAACACCGGCATCAACATCGAGGATCTGATCTCCATCGGCACGATCGGGCTCATTAAGGCAGTCAACACCTTTCAGTCCGGCAAGAACATCAAGCTCGCCACCTACGCCTCCCGCTGCATCGAAAACGAGATCCTCATGCATCTGCGCAAGGTCGGCGCGCAGCGCGGCGAGCTGAGCTTTGACGAGCCGCTCAACACCGACTGGGACGGCAACGAGCTGCTGCTGTCCGACATTCTGGGCACCGACGCGGACGAGGTCTCCCGTCCGCTGGAGGACGACGCGGAGGTCTCCATGCTGATGGAGGCGGTGGCGGCGCTGGACGAGCGCGAGCGGCAGATCATCCGCATGCGCTTCGGTCTGCCCCAGGGCCCGGAATACACACAGAAAGAGGTGGCCGACGCGATGGGCATCTCCCAGAGCTACATCAGCCGTCTGGAAAAGCGCATCATCGAGCGTCTGCGGCGGGAGATGCTGAAAATGATGCAAATATGAAAAAAGCAGGGGATGTGCGGCGCACATTTCCTGCTTTTTCAGTTTTCAGGATTCAGTTTTCAGATACCAGGTTCACGACCCATTTGCCGCTGCGCACCAGCACGAAGCCGAGGATGCACTTGAAGATGTTCAGCGCCTCGACGGCGGCGTACATCGGCAGGATCGGCACGCTCGTATAGCGCGAGAGGACGAAGGCCGCCGGGATCGACAGAAGCCAGGTGAAGAGGCTGTCAAAGACGAAGGTGATGACGGTCTTTCCGCCGGAGCGGAGCGTAAAGTAGCAGGCGTTGGCAAAGGCGTGCATCGGCATCAGCGCCGCGCCGATCAGCAGCAGGCTCACAGCCAGCTGCCGCACGCCCTCGGTGGTGTTGTACATCCGCGGCAGCAGCGGCGAGACCAGCGCCATCAGGCCGCCGACAATGACGCTCAGCGCCACGGAGAAGGCGATCAGCTTACGGTCGTCGTCCCGCGCCTTCTCCAGCTCGCCCGCGCCGAGCTGCTGGCCGACGATGATGGCGATGGCGTTGCCCATGGCCAGGAAGGCGCAGAAGAAGAGGTTCGAGATGGTGGAGGAGATGTTGAAGGCGGAGACGACCTCCAGCCCGCGCAGGGAGTAGCACTGGTTGAGCGTGGTCATGCCGCCCGACCAGAGCAGCTCGTTGATCAGCAGCGGCATCCCCATCACGGCGATCTGCCGAAACAGCGCGCCGGGGATCGCAAGACTGCGGAAGGCGCCCTTCACATAGGGGCAGCGCTCCGGGTGCCGGTACGGCCAGATCATCACGATGGCGCACTCCACGATGCGCGCGATCACGGTGGCGACGGCGGCGCCGACCACGCCCATGGCCGGGAAGCCCAGCTTGCCGAAGATGAGGATGTAGTTGAAGCAGAGATTGACGAAGACGGCGATGACGCCCGCCTTCATCGGCAGCATGGTCTCCCCCGCCTCGCGCAGTGTGCTCGCATAGAGCTGGCAGGCGGCAAAGGGGATCATCTGCCAGAGCATGACGTTCAGATAGCTTTTGCCGTAGCCGAGGGTGGCCGCCAGGTCAAGGCCCTCCTCCCCCTCGTGGAGGAACAGGCCGATCAGCCGGTCTCCGAAGCGCAGCAGCACCGCACCGAAAACGAGGACCGCGCCGAGGGCAACGTACAGCTTGGCGCGCATCGTATGGCGCACGCCCTCGTTGTCGCCCTTTCCGAAGAACTGGGCGGTGAAAATGCCCGGCCCCGCCTGCCCGCCGAAGATGCACAGGCAGAAGACAAAGAAGAGCTGGTTGACGATAGCCACGCCGGACATCGGCTCCGTACCCACCTGCCCGACCATGATGTTGTCAAGCAGACTCACGAAATTCGTGATCAGATTTTGGATCAGGATCGGCACCATGACCGTAAAGAGCTTGCGATAAAAGGCGCGGCTCCCGATATACTGTCTCATAGAAAAGCACCCGCTTTGATGGATTGTCCGCGCTATTTTACATGATACACCGGTAAATTGCAAGGCCCTGGGCGGGGATTAAAAAGCGCAAAAACGGATCGCCCGGAGCGATCCGTTTTCATGCTGTCGACAAAGTGTCGACAGCTGAAAATCAAAAATGAGAACTTCCGAAAAAGTTCTCATTTTTGAGCATATCAAACGCGAGAGGGAATCACCAATCCCCTCTCGCGCTCTCCCCATGCGAGTCCAACTTCGGCAGCGGGGGCGTCTACAGTCTGAAAACGGATCGCCCGGAGCGATCCGTTTTCATGCTTTTAACCGATCAGAAGGGGTACCAGCGCGGGTTCAAATACTCGTCGTTCCTCGACATCCGCGTCACCAGACGGCAGGCCACGAGGAACATCCCCAGCACAAAAACGACGAACACGGTGCTCAGCGCCTCGGTTTGGCGAACGGCGATAAAGTCGTAGCAGCCGTGCAGCAGCGCGGGCACCAGCACCGCCATGAGGCGGCAGCGGGCGGAGCGCTGCTCATCCCCCTGCAGCTCGCGACGTTTGGCGGAGCCGTACCACGCCCCCATGAAGACGCCGAAGCAGGCATGCCCCGGCACGGCCGTCAGCGCCCGGGCGACGGCCGCGCCCATGCCGTAGCTGAGCACATAGCCGATGTTCTCCCAGAGCGCGAAACCCAGCGAGACGGACACCGCGTAGACCACCCCGTCGAACAGGCAGTTGAAGTCGGGCGACTTCCATGTGCGGTTTTTCAGCAGCAGGTACTTGAAGCCCTCCTCGGAGAACGCGACGACTACGAAGTAGAGCAGGATATCGTATTCCAGCGTCCCCTCCGGGAAGAAATATGCCACGGCGATGTCGCCCAGCTGCTCTGCGGCCGACGCCAGCGCCGTGGACAGCACGCCGAGGATCACCAGCAGCAGGATCAGCCCGACCGGCTCCTTTTCGAGCCGGTCGGCGCGGTAGACCCTGATGAGCAGCAGGACGGCCGGGATCACCGCGGCGGCGATGAGCTTCAGATTCATAGGCTAAACCTCCACACGGATCCGCTTGATCAGGATCCCGGCCAGCAGGCCGATCGCGACGCCCGCCAGCGTGCCGCTGATCATCAGGAAGGGCAGATAATACAGCAGCTTATCGGTTTCAAACAGGATGCAGGCAACGGCGATCTGGCCCGCGTTGTGCAGCACGCCCCCGACGACGCTGACCGCGATTTCGGAGAAGAGGCCCGTCTTTTTCAGCGCGATCATGCCCGCGAGGCTCAGCACCGCCCCGGCCAGGCTGTACCACAGCAGGCCGATGTTCCCGAACAGGAGCGTCACGAGGAACACGCGCAGCAGTGAGATCGTCACCGCTTCCTTCCAGCCGAGCTTGTAGAGCACAAAGACCACCGCGATATTCGCAAGGCCCATCTTGATGCCCGGGATCATGGGGAAAAGCGGCGGGATCTGGCTCTCCACAAAGGAGAGGATCATGGCCAGCGCGACCGCCAGGCCCATCACCGCGACTTTTTTCGTTTTCATAGTCTTCACCCGAAAATGTCCACGCCGCTGTCCTCGCCGCCCTCGACCGTGACGATCACGCCGTTGGGGAGGCAGACGATCAGCTGCCCGTTCATATGTATCTTGCCCATATGTTCACAGATCTTATCCGGACATTCGGAGTCCGTCATCCAGGCATAGCCGTTTTCGATGACCAGGGTGTTGGTTCCGCCGTTGAGCGGGAAGTTCCCGTTCTTTGACATCGGATAGCGCGCGGCCTCCTCGCCGTCGATGCGGACCACGGCGCAGGCGCCGCCCGAGGGGTTTGCTTCTCCCCGCCTGTTGAGGACGAAGACGAGCAGCAGCACCGCCGCCAGGATCAGGACGCCCCCGATCAGCATCAGGTCGAGCAGCCGTTTTTTCTTGTTGTCTGCTTCTTTCATTGCCATGTATCACTTTCGGAAAGTATGGTGGGAAACCCGGGTCTGCCCCTTCTTCCCTCATTCCGTGTCGTTCTTTTCCGTCTTCGGCGCCTGGTCGCTCAGGCCGAGCGCGCGGTCGACCGGCACGGAGAAGATGATCCCGTGCCCGGCAGTGCTCAGACCTGCCGAATGGTACAGCTCGCGCAGCACATCGTCCCTGATCTCCTCGGGCACGAGCATCATCACGATCTCCTTTTCCGGCTCGACCGTGATCTTGAAGAGCCTTTCGGCCTCCAGCGGCGCGGTGCCGCGGCCTTTGATGATCGTGCCGCCGCCGGCCCCGGCCTTTCTGGCCGCGTACATGACCTCGTCCGCAAAGCCGGCGTTGATGATGCAGAATACCGCCTCGTATTTCTTTTCCATCTCACTCATCCCCCTTGACAACACGGCGTTCATTGCTCAAAAAACCGTAGCTCAGCTTGCCGATCACGCTCGTGAGCGGGATCGTGAAGGAAATGCCGGTGCCGTTGTTGACGGTCTGGAAACGCTCCTGCAGCGCCTCGAAGATCTTATCCACCCGGTCCTCGCGCACCACGCTGAAAATCACGCTGCGCTTGTTGTCCTTCAGGCCCAGGAACTCCACCAGATCGGACTGCGCCGTCCCGGTGCCGACAACGCTGATCTGGAGATTCGCGTCGAAGGTCTGCAGAAAGTCGGCAAAGAAAGTCCCTTTGCCCTTCTGCACGATGGTCACCAGCAGCGCGAGCCGGTTCGGCGCGACGGAAGCGCCGGCGGGCTCGGGCCGCTGTTTCTGCCGTTCAGCCATGCTCAGCACCTCACTTGAAATAGATGATCTGCGCGTCGTCCGCCGAAAGGATCCGGCGGATCGCGGCGTTTTCACGCATGATGCGCGACAGGATCGAGCGGAAGCCCAGCGCCTGGATCGTGATCAGCGGGGTCATGGCGACCAGCGCGACCACGCCGAAGGCGAAGTCCATCACCGCGTCGGCCCCGCGCAGGGCGACGCAGGCGCCGATGGTCATCGGCAGGATGAAGCTGCTCGTCAGCGGGCCGCTGGCCACGCCGCCGGAGTCAAAGGCGATGGCGGTGTACAGCTTCGGCACAAAGAAGGACAGCCCCAGCGACAGCAGATACCCGGGGATCAGATAGTACAGCAGCGAAAAGCCCATCAGCAGGCGCAGCACGGACAGGCCGATGGACAGCCCCACGCCGACGGACAGCGCCGCCAGCATCTGGCCGCGCGTCACCGTGCCGTTGGTCACCTCCTCCACCTGCGTGTTGAGCACGTGGACCGCGGGCTCGGCCAGCACGACGACCATGCCGATGATGAACGCGAAGGCCAGCAGCCACTTGCCGCTGAAGGCGGCCATCGAGCTGCCGATGCGGTAGCCGAGCGGCATGAAGCCCACCGTGACCGCGACCAGGAAGGTCACGAGGCCGACGAAGGCGAAGACCAGGCCGAAAAGGATCTGTATCAGCTTCTGCAGCGGCAGATGCAGCATCGTCACCTGCAGCACGCCGAAGAAGAGGATCATCAGAAGAAGGGACTTCGCGACATCCCAGCAGGTCTCCCCCAGCAGATGCCAGAAGGCGGGACCGAAGAAGGCGCTGACGGAATAGTCCGGCATGGGGAAGCGGATCGAGCCGCCCGCGCTGCCGAGGCTCAGGATCAGCACGGCCAGCACCGGCCCGACGGAGCACAGCGCGATCAGGCCGAAGCTGTTTTCCCCCGCGTTCCTGCCGCCCAGGGTCTGGGCGATGCCGATGCCGAGGGCCATGATGAAGGGCACGGTGATGGGCCCGGTGGTGACGCCGCCGGAGTCGAAGGCCAGCGGGAGGAAGGCCTGCGCCCCGCCGGAGATCAGCAGGGCGGCGAAGGCGAAAAGCAGCATGTAGAAAAACAGCAGCAGTGCCGTCAGATCCGTGTGGGAGACGATGCGGAGGATCGCGAGGGCGAGAAACAGGCCCACGCCGACGCCCACCGTGACGATCAGCATTTTAGGGTCCACCACCGCGCTGATCTGCCCGGCAAGGACGGAGAGGTCCGGCTCCGCCACCGTGATCAGCACGCCCATCAGAAAGCAGACGGCGACCAGGATGCCGAGGCGCTTGGACTTGGTCAGGCCCACGCCGATCTGCCGGCCCATGGGCGTCATCGCGAGGTCCGCGCCGAGGTTGAAGAGGCCGATGCCGAGCACCAGCAGCACGGCGCTCGCGGCAAAGACGCATCGCTCGAGCCGGCTGAGCGGCGCGAGCGGCGTAAAGGACACGAAAAGCACGATCAGTGCGACCGGGAGAACCGAAGTCAGCGCCTCTCTGAGCTTATGAAGCAAGGCTTTTTTCATGTTCTCCCCCCTTTCTTTATAATGATCATCGGATGGCGAAATCAATCGAAGATTCGATTGATTTCGCTGCCAAACGACAAGTTTGACAGCGAATGATTCTTTGAATCATTCGCCCGATGCTCATTGCAATGAATATATGGCAAAACAGCTCCGCTGTTTTGCTGCGCCGCAAAGCGGCGCGGCGATTCAGTATATCAGATTCTTCCCGACAAAACAAGGGCCGCTGAGCCGGCAGCGGAAGATCGGCTTCGCGTGGGAACAGGGTCTTGTACTTTTATAATAATGGTGTTATACTGAATCTTTGGAAACCATAAGGAGGCTTAGCTATGACAAGAATCGATATTTTTTCCGGCTTTCTCGGCGCCGGCAAGACCACGCTGATCCGCAAGCTGATCGCCGAGGGCTATCAGGGCGAAAAACTCGTGCTGATCGAGAACGAATTCGGCGAGATCGCCATTGACGGCGGCTTTCTGCAGGACGCGGGCGTGCAGATCACGGAGATGAACTCCGGCTGCATCTGCTGCACCCTGGTGGGCGACTTCACCAAGGCGCTGGCC
This sequence comes from Oscillospiraceae bacterium, assembly GCA_902778285.1. Taxonomy (GTDB): domain Bacteria; phylum Bacillota; class Clostridia; order Oscillospirales; family Oscillospiraceae; genus Limivicinus. The sequence goes on from CACYXC010000006.1 coordinate 72,976, forward strand.
AAGGTGATGGCGGACTTTGCGCCCGACCGCATCCTGATCGAGCCTTCCGGCGTCGGAAAGCTCTCCGACGTGGCCAAGGCCGTCGAGCGCGTCGAGGGCGCGCAGATCGGCGCGAAGGTCACCGTCGTCGACGCCGGAAAATGCAAAATGTATATGCGCAATTTCGGCGAATTCTTCAACGACCAGGTGCAGAACGCCGACCTGATCGTCCTCAGCCGCACCGGTCTCGTGGACGACGCTAGGACCATGACCGCCGTCGAGCTTCTCAAAGGGCTCAATGCCGAGGCCGGTCTGATCACCACGCCCTGGGACAGGCTCAGCGGCCAGCAGATCCGCGAGGTCATGGATGCCAACGGCCTGCGCGCGGCGAAGGAAGCGCTGGAGCACGAGCACCATCACCACCATCACCATGACGGCGAGGAGTGTGACGATCCCGAATGCGAGTGCCACCATCACCACGACCACGACGAAGACGACGAGCACGAGTGCTGCCACCATCACCATCACGACGAGGACGAGTGCGACGATCCCGAGTGCGAATGCCACCACCATCACCATGATGACGACGAGGATGAGGAGCACGAGCACCATCATCACCACCATGACGGCGAGGAGTGCGACGATCCCGACTGCGAATGCCACCATCACCACGACCACGACGGGCATCACCATCACCACCACGCCGATGAGATCTTCACGAGCTGGGGCACGGAGACGCCGAAGAAGTTCACGGAGGAGGAGCTGCGCGCCATCCTCGCCGCGCTGGAAAATGAGAAGAAATACGGCATGATCCTGCGCGCCAAGGGCATCGTGGACGCCAGCGACGGCGACTGGCTGTACTTTGACTATGTGCCCGAGGAGACCGATATCCGCCGCGGCAGCGCCGGCGTCACCGGCCGCTTCTGCGTGATCGGCTCTCACATCAACGAGGCCGCCCTGAAGGAGCTGTTCCACATTGGCTAATCTGAAAGAGCTGCCTGTCTATCTGTTCACCGGCTTTCTCGAGGCAGGCAAGACCAAATTCATCCAGGAGACGCTTGAGGACAAGCGCTTCTGCAACGGTGAGCGCACGCTGCTTCTGGTCTGCGAGGAGGGTGAGGAGGAGTACGCCCCCGACCAGTTTGCCGATCCCAACGTCTTCATCCGTGTCATCGAGGACCTGAGCCAGCTCAACACCCCGAATCTGCTGCGCTTCGCGGCCGAGACCCGCGCCGAGCGCGCCGTCATCGAGTATAACGGCATCTGGATGCTCGACGCGCTGTATCAGGCCATGCCGGAAAACTGGACGGTCTATCAGGAATTCCTCTTCGCCGACGCCACGACCTTCCTCAGCTACAACAGCAACATGCGCCAGCTTGTTTACGACAAGCTGAAAAGCTGCGAGCTGGTGGTCTTCAACCGCTTCACGCCCGACATGGACAAGATGGCCTTCCACAAAATCGTCCGCGGGGCCTCCCGCCGGGCGGACATCGCCTACGAAGCGCCGGACGGGCAGGTCGTATACGACGACATTGAGGACCCTCTCCCCTTCGACGTGAACGCCCCTGTCATCGAGATCGGCGACGACGATTACGCCCTCTGGTACCGCGACATGAGCGAGGAGCCGAAGAAGTACGAGGGCAAGACCGTGCGCTTCAAGTGCCGCGCGCTGGTGCGCAAGAAGCTGCCCGCCCAGACCTTTGTGGTTGGCCGCCATGTGATGACCTGCTGCGTGGAGGACATTCAGTTCGCCGCGCTGGTCTGCCAGTGGGAGCATGCCGATCAGGTGCAGGACGACAGCTGGATGGTCCTGACCGCGAAGATCCACTTCAAGTTCAACCGCGCCTACGGCAAGAAGGGCCCCGTGCTGACCTGGCTGGCCTCCGAGCCCTGCGAAGCCCCGGCGCAGCCCGTGGCCACGTTTTACTGAAGCAACCGGGCGGCCTCAACGGCCGCCCTGCCGCTTATCGCAAAAGCAAAGCGGACGCTTTGCTTTTGAAAGGACGAGCAGCGAAGTGAGCGAGCTTTTGAGCCTGCGAGAAAGCGAGACGATACGGAGCTTGCGAGGACGCTATGAAATACAAATGCCTGGTCTTCGACCATGACGACACGGTGGTCAACAGCACCGCCTCCATCCACTACCCCAGCTTTCAGGCCTTTCTGGACCGGTATCTGCCCGGTAGGACCTGCTCGCTGGAGGAGTATTTCATCAAAAACTTCCACCCCGGCTTCCTGCCCATGTGCCGCCAGGAATACGGCATGAGCGAGGAGCTTCTGGAGGTGGAGGGCGCGTTCTGGCGCGAATACGTCAAGGACCATGTTCCGGTCGCCTACCCCGGAGTGCGCGAGATCATGGAGCGCCAGAAGCGCGAAGGCGGTCTGGTCTGCGTGGTGTCCCACTCGTTTTATGATAACATTCTGCGCGACTACAGCGCCAATTCCCTGCCCGAGCCCGACGCAGTCTTCGGCTGGGAGCAGCCGCCCGAGCGGCGCAAGCCCAATGCCTGGCCGCTGGAGGAGATCATGCGCCGTTTCGGCCTCGAGCGCGGGGATCTGCTGATGATCGACGATCTCAAGCCCGGCTTCGACATGGCCGCCGCCTGCGGGGTGGACTTCGCGGGCGTGGGCTGGTCCAACGACATCGAGCCCATCGAGGCGTTCATGCGCCGAAACTGCACATACTATTTCAAAACCGTCCCCGAGCTCGCCGCATTTGTGAAATAAGGAGCCCTGCCATGAAACCGATCCTGTACATCATCGTCCCCTGCTACAACGAGCAGGAGGTGCTGCCCGTCACGGCACCGCTGTTTCTCGAAAAGCTGGAGCTGCTGCGCGATCTGGGCAAGATCAGCGACGAAAGCCGCGTGCTCTTCGTCAACGACGGCAGCCGCGACGCCACCTGGGACATCATCTGCGCGCTGGCCGCCTCCGATCCGCACTACCTGGGCATCGCACAGAGCCGCAACCGCGGCCACCAGAACGCGGTGCTGGCCGGACTCATGGAGGCGAAGGACCGCTGCGACGTCACGATCTCCATCGACTGCGACGGGCAGGACGATATCGACGCCATGGATCAGATGGTGGACGCTTATCTCGACGGCTGCGAGGTGGTCTACGGCGTGCGCGCCGATCGCCGCAGCGACAGCTTCTTCAAGCGCTTCACGGCCCAGAGCTTCTATAAGTTCCTCGCCGCCATGGGGGCCGAGGTGGTCTACAACCACGCCGACTACCGGCTCATCAGCTCCCGCGTGCTCAAGGAGTTTGCGAATTTCAGGGAGGTCAACCTCTTCCTGCGCGGTCTGGTGCCGCTGGTCGGCTTTAAGAGCACCACGGTCAGCTACACCCGCGCCGAGCGGCTGGCGGGCAAAAGCCATTACCCTCTGCGCAGGATGATTGCGCTGGCCGTGGACGGCATCACCAGCCTCTCGGTCAAGCCCCTGCAGCTGATCACCGGCTTCGGACTGACCGTCGCGCTTGTCAGCTTTCTCGGCGTTCTCTGGGCGCTCATCACCGCCCTGTGCGGCAAAAGCGTCCCTGGCTGGGCCAGCATGACCTGCATCGTCTGCTTTGTCGGCGGCGTGCAGCTCATCAGCCTCGGCATCATCGGCGAATACGTCGGAAAGATCTATCTGGAGACCAAGCAGCGCCCGCGCTACATCATCTCCGAGCGCACCTGGGAGAGCGAAAAACCGGGCCGCAATTCTTAATGTTTATTAAAAAACCGTAAAAAATGGTGCCAAAGTGGGGAATTTCGACCAAATTCGAGGGGAAAACAGGCCCCTCGGTGATCTCGGACACTTGACGAAAACACAAAGAAGTTGTATTATTTGCTCGTAGCATATCGCCAATCCCAAAGAATGGAGGAAATGCAATGAGCGTAATCCCTGAAGTGAAATGCCGGCGCTGCGGCGCGAGTTTTTCCGCCCTGCGCACGCGCTGCCCCAACTGCGGCATTCCGCGCGTCAGCCAGAGCGGGCGCACGCCCGGGGCCACCCCAGGCACCGTCAAAGGCACCCCCTCCTATGAGCGCGCCGAGACGAATACCAGGTGGCAGATGATCTTCGGCCTGATTCTTGTCGTGGCCGTTATTCTCGCGGTGATCGTCATGGTCTCCACCAGCCTCAACGGGCAGGATGTCGGCGGCGGCAAGGTTACCGCCCCTCCCACCGAGGCTCCGTCCGCGACCCCGATCTACGTCATGGAGGAGCCGCCTACGCCTCCTCCCACGCCGACGCCCACCGTGTCCGAGATTAAGATCTTCTACTATGAGAAGGAACTGCCCGAGTTCACCATGCATGAGGACGACCCGCCTCTGACCATCAAGGCGCAGGTGTATCCGATCGAGGACTTCTCCGATGCGAAGCTGACCTGGTCCGTGGACGACGAGAGCGTCTTCAAGATCACCCCGAGCGAGGACACCAAGGAGTGCAAGTGCGAGATCCTCTCCCGCAAGGACGGCGGCGTCAAGCTGACCGTTGCCTGCAACGGTTTCGAGTATTCCATCCGCGTCTATCTGCTCAAGTGACCGCATGACGCACGGGAAAAGGGATCTGCTCCGGCAGGTCCCTTCTCCCTCTGTTCCGCGCCGCCGCGTGCGGCCTCTCCCTGCTGGCTTTCCGCCGCCCGGCGGCGCTCTCCTTTCCCCCGCTTTTTGAAAAACCGAGCAGAAAATGCTTGACATTTAATGGTCCATGCGTTAGAATACCCCTTGCTTAAAAGATCCGGACGATTGGCGCAGCTGGTAGCGCATCCGCTTGACGTGCGGGAGGTCACAAGTTCGAGTCTTGTATCGTCCACCAAAACAAACGGTCACCCCAGAGGGGTGGCCGTTTTGTTTTGCATGAACGGACCGTCTCGAACTTGTGACCTCGTGCCGAAGGCACGTTGAGCGAAGCGGATCGGCGCCGGAGGGCGGCTGCGAAGCAGCAGGCCTCCACAAGTTCGAGTCTTGTATCGTCCACCATGAAATCCGAACCGAAAGGTTCGGATTTTTCTTTCTTTCCGGCAAATTCGGCCACTTTTTGCCCCAAAAAGTAGATGCCCATTTTTCAAAACCCGTTTTTTTACTTATTTTTAGCCTTTAGAGTGCGGTAAAACCCAGTAAATATCAGGACGAAACGGCACTGATAAACAGTTCCATTCTGCTCGCGCTGGCCTCTTTCATCTGGTTTGTAACGTGCCCATATACGTCCAGCGTAAAGGCCGCGGTCGCATGACCGAGATTTTCCTGTACGGTTTTAATGTCATCCCCACTCTTGATCGCTGCCACCGCGTAGGTGTGCCGCAGATCGTGAAAACGGGTTTCCGGCAGACCGAGCTTGGTCATCACACGCTTGAAGCAGTCATACACCGTCCGATACGAGAGATAGCCTCCGGTTTGATTGGAGAAGATCAGGTTGTTGTCTACCCACTTCTTCCCCGCGTCCATCATCATCAGAGTCTGCCTCTTCTGCTGCTCACGAAACAACTGAACAACGGTCGGAGCAAGAACAATGACGCGGATCTTGCCGTTCTTCGGGGTGGAGAAGTGATACTCTCCACCCTTCTGTCTATCTCTGACCAACTGACGGCGCACAACGAGCCTACCGCGCCTGAAGTCGATGCAGTCCCAAGTCAAGCCGAGAACCTCACCCTCACGCATTCCGGTAAACAGAGCGATCTTATACAGATACTCATGCGGATGGCCGATGATGGCTTTTAGGAAAGTTGCAATCTGATCATCCTCCAGAGGAACGATCTCTTTTTTGACGACACGGGGTAGTTCACAGGCATCAGTAGGATTCATACGAATGTATCCAAGCTGAACCGCTTTGCTCAATGCAGAGTGGAAGATACCGTGAACACAACGTACCGTCTTCGCGGTCAAGGGCTTTACGCCAGGCTTTTTGGGATGAAGGAGATCGTTGTAAAAGTGCTGGATCATTGGAGTTGCCAAATCCTCCAGCTTTGTCGCACCAAGCCTCGGAATGATATAGTTATCAATATCCACCTTATACTTGTATGCGGTAGAGGGCTTAACATTTTGCAGATACTCTTCCTGCCATGTTGTCAGCCAAGACCTTACAGTGAGCTTGTTCGGCTCAAGGTATGTCCCGTGATCAAGATCTGACGTGAGTTCCCTAAGGCGCAGGCTGACTTCCTTCTGCGTTTTGCCGGTAATGGTGCGCTGGAGCTGTTTGCCGGTTCCAGGGTCATAGCCGGTCGTGCATCTTGCCTGCCAGTAAGTATAGTTTTTGCCGTTTTGGTTTACGGTGATTTTTCTGATTGTCCCGGTGCCGGACGCTGCACGGTTGGATGTGCGAGACATAAATCCTCCTTCCTGTTCAACTCTGCGCTGATCATACAACGTAGAGTAAACTCCGTCAATCTTGTGGAGTGCTGATATATGCTACGACGGACTCCTTGGGAATTCGGAAACGGTGCCCGACACGGATACTCTGTATCTCACCGCAGCGCACAAGTTCATAGGCATAGTTTTTTCCAATGTCCAATACTTGCGCCAACTGTTCAACCGACAGCACGAGTGGAAGCTGTTCAAAAGTTGTGTAAGTCATTTATCTATCCTCGCGTTCTGCTTATTATTTCTTTCTCATATCCTCCCCATTACGCAACTTCAGCGGTAGTTTTTGAGAACTTGAATTCCTCAATGCCGCTTATAGCGAAAATCTAATCTCTCTAAGGGTTGGACTGTTGGGCTGCCTGCGATTCTGCAGGCAGCCTTTTTTCCCGTATTCGACACTACTCCCCCGGGGGTGGGCGTACAGCATAACCGCGTTTGGCAACGCGCTCCGGGACTTTCACCCCTCCGAGGATCGCTCCGAGCTGCTCCCTTTGCTTGAGGCTGAGGCTGAGCAGGGGTACCATTGTAGGCAAACGATCTTATTGCGAAACGGCCTGCCAGAGTCGCTTTTGGATAGGTCTAACCGCTATGCACCTTATCGCCTTCATTATATGCAGGCATCTATCCTGCACAGGTGGTCTTGGCGAACCCTCCGCATCGCTCCATCGTCTGCTGATGTTATTATGCTGCCGGATATTCACTTGTCTTTGAGAAGAAAAAGTCCCCTCACTTAAGGTAGGGATAAAAAACGCACTTTTGTCACCCTCTAGCCATAATTTCTCGAAGATTTTTTATCGCCTTTTTCTCTGTTCTTTCGACAACCTGATAGGATATGCCAACGATTTCTTCAATCTCACGGTATGTTAGTTTCCTATAGTATCGAAGAAAAAGAATCAACCTTTGACGGCATGAGAGTTTATGCAACGCTCGACAGAGAGCTTCATTTTCCATCTCCGCCATCCATTCATCTGCGGATTTACATTCTGTTCTAGAAAGGAAATTATCTCTGTGATCTTCAAGAACAGATTCTCGTTCTTTTTTTCCTGTGTTACCATCTTCTTCTGCTTCCATGATTTGATCCAGCGAGGAGAACATTGCATAATAATCATGAGTTTCCTGCAGGTCATGTTTCACCTCCATCGCAACATACTTATTGAAATACCGCTCGCTATCTATAATTTCTTCCGATTTTGTTTTTCTCCTTGACATGATGATGCCTCCGTTCTTTGAAGTTGATACAGTGAAACTCAAAGAAACCGGAGGCGCGCGACTGTCATAATAAAAACCCATCGCCAAGGACCTTTCTCTCTCGACTGGCGATGGGTTTTGTATATGCCTCTATGCCAGTCACAGAGTTTTTTTCTTTGGCTGGCTGAGACAGATAAAATTTTAAGTATAACAGGAACAATGCGCGCCTTGTGTCGATATCAAGGCGCACCCATAATTAAGCACTTTTCGCTAAAATATGTTGTCGAATTATGCGAGGGGGGCGAGAATTAAGAATTGCAGAATGATCTCTTAATCCAGAAATAGAAGCACCCGCCGTTCTGGATGAGAACGGCGGGCTTCGTGTATTGGATTGACAGTCTCTTATCTACCCTGTTCGGAGATATAGATCCGTGCGCGACTCTGAATGACTTTGGCGCAGTCCTCAGCGCTGACTTGACCGGCAAAATAACGGCTCGCCTCGGCTTGTACGATCTCCCACACCGCGTCGTCATGGCGGTAGAGCACGGTCGCGCCGGTGAAAGCGTCGGCAAAGGCGCGCATATCCGCCTCGGCGTTCAGCCACTTGCCCATGAGACCCTCCTGCTCCCGCTGCTGAAGCTGCCCCTGGATGGATTCCTCTAGTCCGCCCTGCATGGCGCTGAAAGCGTAGGGGCGCGGATTCAGATAAAAGGTTCGCAGGAAGGCCCAGCATTCCTCCTTGTGCTGGGAATCTGCCGCCATGCCGAGCGCCGAAGCACCAAGCGTGCTGTAGGGCTTGATGACGCTGCCGAGCTCCGGCAGGCCGACGATCGTCCAGTTGCCCTCGCCGTATTGCTTTCCCGCATTGGCGCCCTGCCACAGATCGCCGTATTCGCTGAGGGTCAGCAGACCTTCGCCGTCCACGAGGCTGTGCTGCTCACTGTAATAGTCCTCCGGCTCGACAGCCTGCTCGGGAAGCTGCATCACGGCCTCCAGAATGGATATAAAGTACGGGGTATCAAAATAGCATTCTCCGCTGTCCCAATCCACCAGCCTTTTGCCGGAGGCGTCGGTCAGAAGCTGCAGGAAACCCATGCGGCCCCAACTCTCGGCGGTAAACAGGCGCTCACAGCGATCGGTGCTGTCCGCCAGGCGCAGAAGCTCCTCCCAGCTCCGTGCGCTGCCGACCTCAGAGGCAAAGCCGGTGACGGTGAGCAGTGAGTAATTCGTCACGACCTCATACAGCCCGCCGCGGATCTCCTGCGCCTCCAGAACACTCGGGTAAAAGCTCTCGCGGCTCAGCACCGGATCAGCGTCGAGATACGGATAGAGGTTTTCCAGCTTTCCGCTAACAGCCAGCGAAGCCGCGTTCAGGCTGCTCAGATCAAAGAGATCGGGATGGACATTGCCGGTGATGATGTCCATGGCCATCGCTTTTCGCGCTTCCTCCGTGGCCTGCTCCTGCTGCTGCCAATCGTTCGAGTGCTGGCCGGTGAAATAGTCGCGCACGACGATCATGCACTCCGGGTGCGCCCGGTTCCAGTCGAGGATCGCGTCTTCCAGATAGGATGCCAGAAATAGCCGGTCCAGCACGACCAACGTCATCGTCTCCGGTTCGCCGCTTTCCCCGACTTCCACATCCACCTGACGCATGCGGAACAGGCGGTTATTGCCGTCAGCGGCGAAAAAGCCGCCCTCCGGGGCCTCGATCAGCGCGCGGCCCACAATGCCGACACTCAGCCACTCGAACTGCTTTTCCAGCTTCCCGGTCTCCAGATCGAGGCCATAGGCGGAGGTACCGTCGGTGATGTAGACATTCCAGCGCTCGCCGCCGCAGAGCAGGCTGCCGCCCTTGTCAAAGGGGATGGGAGCCCCGAAGCTGCGGCTCTCTTTATCAAAGACCATGACAGCGTACTGCCCACCTGCGTTGGTGTCGAGAATCAAGCGTCCGTCGGGAAGCAGCCCCAGGCGCTGGGAATCCCTCGCCGCGAGGTCGCACAGATGCTCGATCTGATCGCCCATAGAGAAGAGCGACAGCCAGCCGTTGCCGAGCAGATACACGGTTTCTCCGTCAGAGACCATCCAGAACGGGAAAAAATCCTCGGGATAGCCCGCACCCTTCAGCTCCAGCCGCTTGAGCTCGCGCCCATCCTTGTCGAGCTCGCGCAGCGTGTATTCATATAACCGCGTTTCTTCGTTGAAAGCGTTATTGAGCACAAAGAGCGTGCCGTGATCGGAGGCGCCGATGCCCTTGATCGGCGCGCCGTCATAAGCGCTCAGAACCTGCCGGTCGCCGCCGTCCATGTCGTAGGAGCAAATGAGATGAGGTTTCTCGAAGCCCGTGGCGTGCACATACAGCCGCCCGTCCATGGTCACAAGTCCACTTTGCCAGTCGAGATTCATGTCCTCGGGCGGTTCGACCTGCGTGGAGGCCAGGCGCTGCACCACATTCTTTTGCGCTTCCTCCGCCATCTTGACAGGCTCACTATTCTGCTTCGGCCTGCTTGTCCCTCCCTGTGTTCCGCTGCTTTGTGCTTCTCCGCTCTGCGGTGCCGGGCTGCAGGCGCAGAGCGACAGGCACAGGGCAAGAAGCAGAAGCCAACTGATCCATGTTCTTCCTTTTTTCATAAAAATCGCCTCTCTATCAAAAGAATTGTCCCTTTTCGGGCGTCCCGATGGAATATTCCATCAGAAGCGCCAAAAAGGGACAACTTGAAAACGAGAAATCTTTTGTTATACTTGTTTGGCAGAGAGGCGGTGGATTTGTGACCGATACTTTCTTGGAAGATCTCTATCGGGAGATGTATCAAAAAATATACGCTTTCGCGCGGGTGCGACTGCGGGACGACCAGCTTGCGCAGGAGGTCACGCAGGACGTATTCATGCTGGCGCAGGAGAAGCTGGACGAAGTGCGGCAGAGCCCCAATCCGCAGGGCTGGCTGATCCGTGCAGCTGGTTACGCTGTGCAGCATGCGCAGCGAGACCGGCAGTACATCGAGCAGCGCACCGTTCCCCTGGAGGAGACCCGTCTTTCCGCACCGCCCCCTGAAGCGGAAGACGACGAGCTGAAACGACGCATGAGCCCGCAGGAATGGCTGCTGCTGCGTGCCGTCTACTGTGACGGCTATTCGATCAAGGAGGCCGCGCAGCTCTGCGGCCTGAGCTTTGAAGCCTGCCGGAAGCGCCTGCTTCGATGTAAGCAGCGGTTGCGGCGGGAGATGAGTGTGGAACAGAAAGGAGGGAAACAGCATGTCGGATAAGATCAGCCGTGAACAACTGAATACCATGCCTATTGCAAAGCTGGAGGAGCTGATCCGCTCGCTTCCGGCAGACTGTGACCCGGATTTCTGGATGCTCGTGATGGACGCTTATATGGAGCGCTCCGAACAGCCCATGCCGGATACCGAAGCGTCCCTTCAAGCGTTTTTCTCCGATTACAGCGGGACGGCGCCGATCTTCGCCGAGGCTCCTGCGCCCGCGAAAAAACAGAAGAAGGCGATCGTGACCGTGTTGCGCTTCGCGCTGGTCGCGGCGATTCTTGTAAGCCTCTTTACCGCGACCGCCTATGCCATGGGCTGGTTCGGCCTTCGGGAGCGCACGGTGCATACCGGCTACGAGACGACTCAGGCGGTCATAGAAGAGGACGGGACTAGCCATCTGGAGCCCGCCGAGGCCGTGCTCCTGCTGCCCACCGGCTACCGCGACAGCCCGGAATACCAGGCGGCGGCAGAGTGGTTTGCCTATGAGCTGGAATACCGCGAGACAAAAGCGGCAGAGAGCGTCGCTGCGGGAAACGGTGCCTGGGACTGGCTAGATATGGAGGCTGCCGAGGCGCTGATTGGGAACACTATTTACGATGCCAGCGACGCGACGATGGCGGAAAAGCTGCTGGAGATCCGGGATAAATACGGTCTGAAGCTCCACAGCTCCATGGTATTCCCGCCGACAAGCGCGGAGTTCTATCGGCTGACGGGCACAAAGCCCTTTTTCTCCGGCGAAGGGTACTTCGCGCCGATGTACGTCTTTGAGGATGGCGCTTACAAAGCGGAGGGCGGCATCGAGCTCTTCGGGCAGAGCTGTATCTGGACGCTGACCCGTTATGAGCCGGGCACGCTCCCTCCCTATATGAGCCTTTTGTGGAATGAGGACAGCTATGACGAGTGGGCCTATAAAACTGCGTCAGGCGCGGAGCTCTGCATCGACTGCAGCCGCGAAGGCACGGTGTTTGATCCCACGTCGGAGGACGCCGAGCCGCTCTATTCGGTGATTATCTATTACACCGGGGAAAACGCCTTCCTGACCTTGAGCGGCAGCATGCCCCGCGGCCGTGAAGGCGCTGAGGCGCTGGCCGAGGCCTTTGACTTTGCCTCCGCCTGTGAGGGCGTGCCGCAGGAAAACGGCTTGCTGGAGATTCGACCCTATACCGGGGAGAAGTCTGCCATCACGCTCTCCGAGCTTGCGCAGACGCCCGAGATCCGCGGTGCCAAGGCCTTTGCCGACTGGTATGTGGGATATAAGGGCAGCATCATGGCGGTCGAGGGCTGCGTGGTCGGCTGTGATGAAGAAACCGCGCCGGAGATGCGCGCGGCCTTTGAGCGGATCGCCTCGGACTACGGTCTTTCCTATGCCGACGACTGGAGCTGGATACACAACGGCTATGTCTATCCGCATGGGTATAACGGCGGTGTCAACGACTTCGATGCCTATTCCGAACATCTGACCGAGGATGAGATATGGGCGCGGCTGGGTCAGGGGAGCTTTGACACGGTGGAGCTGCGCTCCGTGATGCTCTATCCCGGCGCTTTCTCGGTGGAGGCCGACGCCTATCGCCTGCACTACATTCAAAAGGGCACGCTGTACACCAATATCTGCCTCGCCGGTGATTTGAGCGCGTACCGCGATGAATGGCTCTTTGAAACAGCCTGCGGCGAGGTGGTCTGCTGTGCCCTCAGCGGATCGGACCGGTATTCCGTGCCATATATCATCTACGAGACGCCAAGCGCTTATGTCCTGATCGTCCCGAATCATCCGGACGTCTACAGCATCCAGGCCATCGCCTACGGCATCGACTTTACGCAATTTCGATAACGAATAAAGAAACCGAGATTTCTGTCAAAAGAATCTCGGTTTCTTTGTCCCTTTTTTCTGCTTCTGTTGGAATAGTCAAGATGGTGGACTTCCACCGGAAGGAGAAACAAAAAAATGAGAAAAAAGATAATCTCGCTGATGCTTCTGCTTGCGCTTTGTCTCTGCGCTTGCGGCAGTCATAAAGAAAGTGCTGACCTTACCGTGATCGGCGCGGAGGATCTGGCGTTAAAAATCGTCACACCGAAGTATGCGCTGACACCGGAAAGCTATACGGAAAGCGCATGGATCGGGGCCGCGTTTACAAAGGCCGGAGACTCAATCTTTTATCTGGCAAGTGATGAGCAAAGCAATCTGCTGTGTAGCCTGAATCTGAACACGATGGAGCGAAAAGAGCTGTTCCGAGACGAGGCACTTCTGCTGCAGGATATCGCAGCGGCACAGGATGGCAGACTGTTTTTGCTTGCCGAGACGCAAAGTGGAGATACCCCGTGTATGATTCTCTGCCTTGACACAGACGGGGCGGAACTGACCCGTACTCTTGTATCGCTGGAACGCACGGAGGCAGTTCGGGAACTTGCCTGGGTTAATGAACAAGTGTTTCTGCTGGCAGGGAACAATCTGATCGTCTTTGACGACGACGGTAAAGAACTCTCAGAGCGGCAGACGGTAGAAGTCGGAAGCACAACCCGCATGGCGGTCACGGGCCAAGGTGTGCTCGTCCTATTGCAGGGAAGTATGAGCGGAGATACTATCTCCATTTGGAATAGCAAAAAGAAGAGGTTGGAGCAGGTCGTATCTATTGATCTTTCGTTCTCCCGTGTGGACGGCGGGACGACCTGGGATCTGTATCTTGACTGCCGCGGGGCGCTCTTCGGATATCGCATGTCCGATGGTACACTGGAGAAGCTCTTTTCCTGGAATGCGCTGGGACTGAACAGCGGTGCAGTTTTGGAGCTGGAGGATGGGCGTCTGGTAACCAATGCAGGGAGCGGTTATGAACAAAAGCACCCCCTTCGCATCCTCCGCCCAAGGGAAGATACCGGCGAGGAAAGTTCCGTAATTCGTTTTGCCACCACGGGTCAATTCATGGATTCACGCATTCGCACAGCGATCCAGACATGGAACGGGGAGCATCCGGAGTGCCCCATAGAGGTGATCGACTACTCTGTTTATAACACCGGCGACGATCAGCGTCCCGGCCAGCTTCGACTGGCGGCGGATGTTGCCTCCGGGAACGGGCCGGATATTTATGACTTTTCGCTGGAATTCATTGATTCCGTACCATCCGCTCCATCCTTTGCTCGGCGGGGCTTGCTGGAGGATCTTTACCCCTATCTGGACGCAGACCCGGAGCTGAAGAGGGAGGATTTCCTCGGCGGCTTTTTCCAGGCAATGGAGATTGGCGGCGGGTTGTATGAGCTGACGACGGACTTCTATCTTGTTAACTGTTTTGCGGATGCCCGTGTTGTGGGAGACCCATCTCAATGGACTTACGCAAGACTCCATGAGATTATGGCTGCAAACGAACGCTACCGCTATTTCTTCGACCCCTATGTAGATCGCATGTGGCTCCTCGGCAACATACTGGCTTCCTCCGACAGCAAGCTGATTGACTGGGAAAAAGGCACCTGCGATTTTGAATCAGACTATTTTCGAGCTCTTCTCGAAACTGTGCGAGATATGCCTGAAACGGGCACAAGCCGCGAAGGCACTCTTGATATTACTAACAGCGAGGGCCTCTTGTATTATATGCCAATCGGGGATGTCTGGATGGCAAGCATCCCCGCCCGTGCCTTCGGAGAAAACTATTGTTTTCCCGGCCTGCCAGAGCTGGGAAACGTGATTTTCCCTCAGCATAGCTTTGGTATTTCCAGTCTCTCTTCTCACAAGCAGGAGTGTTGGGAGTTCTTACGCCAGTTCTGGACACGGCAGCAGGCAGAGAAATTCTGGCTCTCTCCGCGCCGTGACGTCATCCGCCAACAAATTAATCAGCAATGGGAGTCAGCTGTAAAAGGAGAATATGATCGTTTTCATCCACACGCCCGTCAGGCCATGGAGGATCTCTATTCTGTCTTGGACAGCGTGACAATCGCCGCGCGACATGATCCTCAGATCTGGGCAATCGTCTGGCAGGAGGCAAGCGCCTACTTCTCCGGTGGCAGGATCATAGAGGACACCATGCGGAACATCCAGTCCCGTGTCAGCCTCTATCTCGCCGAGCAGGGGTAAACAAGCAAACAGCAAGACGCAGGAGCGGGAATCCGTTCCTGCGTCTTGCTTCAGCTATGTTCCGCGTTGTAGATCTTCAGCCGCTTTGCAATATCCTCAGCGGCCTGTTCCAGAGGCTTATCTCCGGCAAAAAAGACATTGGCAGTGTTCATGACGGCATCGAATATTTCATCCCCATCGCGGCAGATTCCTTCCACCTGATTCAGCAGAGACAGGAAGAGAGATTTGCAGTTTTCTGCATCATAGCGAAGCTCATAATCTGCGCCGTTGATGCTGCCGTAGAGCTTCCCATCCATCCAAGTCCAATACTGGCCGATCTCCCGTTCATAAGCGGAACGTGTGAGTGGAATACCGTACCGGAAACCGCCGGAGAAGGGATTGACGAGGTAACGGTCATTCAGAATGAAGGCCATAAACGCCCAAGCACCTTCTTTATTTCCCGCAATCTGCGGGATCATCAACTCCTGAGTGGGGGAGAGGTACACACCGCTACCCTTGGCACCCGGCAGGCCGACAGCGGACAGGCGCTCCCCAAACCACCCCTCTGCCTCTGGAATGCTGGCGGCGTCCCGCATCATGGTTCTGCCGAGGGGATCGGCGATTCGGGCAAGCTCGAACTTTTGTTGCCTCTCGTGGATGGGACCATAATCGAGAGGAAAAACATCTCCATGTTCCAGCGATTCCTTCAGTTCCTGTTCTGTCAGCCCATAAGGATTCTGCGTCGCATCCTCCGGCAGCGTTGCGGCAAAGGAAAGAAATTCGGCCACCTGCTGGGCGGTATAGTCACGGTGATTGCCAGCAAAGATCCATTTCATAAAGGTCTCCCGATCCACGCTGCGGTAAAACACGTTCTCCGCGCCGCCGGCGAGAGCGGAAAGCTCGGAAAAACTCCCGATAGTCTGCCCCTCCAACAGCGAAGCCGGGCCGAGAATCGCTGTCAGCGAGAAGCTGGGCATCAGGCTCAAAAGCTTCCCGTCCGTTTTCATTGCAGCCAGAGGCCCCGGCAGAAAAGCGTCTGTGCCGAGATCACGTTCCACATACGGCAGCAGATCCTCCGCTGTTGCGGTCGAGCAGATCGCACTGCCGAAGCCTCGCACGTCGATCAGATCCGGCGCATTGCCGCTCGCCATATCCGCGGTCAGGGCGAGGAAGGGGTCTGGGCTCTCTGCGTAATTGCGCACCACGATCTCATATTCCCGGTTGACAGTATTGAAATCCATGATTGGATCACGATAGCTGCCGTATTGCAGCGAATAATACTCCGGGACTATCTCGTTGATGGCAAGCGTGATGGTCGTTTTTTCTGCGGGGAGAGAATCCTTATCTACCGGATAAGCGATGCGATAGGGACTGGATTCATTGCGCATATCGAGGAAGAAAAAGCTGTCTGTTCCTCCGATGGGAATCGGCGTAATCCCTTCGGAGAGATACAGCGCATCATACCGAAACAGCGGCTCATTCTCACCTCCGCTCAGCTTATGGCGGTAGAGATACATGTTGTCTGTCAAATAGAGCGTATCCCCCACGATGCCGCAGGTATGGCAACCATCGGGGACATGATCCACCTTGTTCAGCGCAAAGGAACCCGTGTCATAGAGGAAAAGGTCATAGCTGCTGTGTCCGAGGAAGTAGATGCCAGCGTCCGTCTGATAGATTACCATCCATTCACCGAGATCTTGACTGTGCAGCAGATTTCCGGCGGCATCATAGCTCTCCAGGATGAAATGCCCTTCGTTGCTTTCGTCCCAATACATTTTATAGAGCAGAAAGAACTCCATTTCACCGATCAGCGTGGTCGTTCCTTGCTCGGTACGGAAGGCCAGAATCTCCGTTTCCTGTCCGTCCTGCTTCCGAAGAACACGGTAGTCCGTAGAGCGGTCTCCCACATTCTCCTTGTTTTCGTGCCTTTCCAGACGCCAGGCACTTTCATTGGAATTGGACAAGGCATCGTAATCTTCAACTGTGCCCTCCCACTCTTGAAGGCAATGGCCGTTTGAATCAAACTCATAGAGTTTATTTGATAGTTCATCAAAAGCGTAAAGGCCATTGGGAGAGGTCTTGAAGCGCGTGATTGGCATGAGGCTGCGATCCAGCTCCAGAATGCCGGGAACGTAAACCGTTTCAAAGGGAGTGCCGTCAGGAGCAAGGTTTTCTCCTGCGCCATAGGTACTCACGCCCTTGCGGTCAGAAGTATCTTCACTTTTGCTCTCTGATTTGGGCGTGCAGCCGCACAGCCCCAGCGTCAGCGCCATACAAAGCGCCAGTACCACGGCTAAAAGCCGTATTCTTTTGTTCATTTCCATTCCTTTCTTACGGGAAAAGCGTATAGTCGATTTCGTCCGCCCAGCTTTCCAACTCGTAGGCGTTGTGGCAGAAATTCCCGCGACCGATGAGCCAGCCATTGACAGTCCTGTACAGCACTACGGGAGGGGCGTTGCTTGATACCTTGAAATTCGCACAAAGCTGCACGACGGCCCCGCTTTCCGTGCGGTAAAACCACATGTCACTGTAGCTCTCCCCCGTCAGGTCATAAGTATAGTCGCAGAACGCGCCAAAGGGGATGTAGATCCACTCCATGCTCTTGTAGCCCAGCATCACGCCGTTGTCCCAGAACCCGAACGTATAGAACTGCCGCGCAAGCCCGGGGTCATAGCCGAGAGCGGCAAAGTCCTCGTAGCTGATGGGCGGATAGGGCGCGTCGTCAAAGCCGCCCGCGTCGACATTGCTCTGAGACGTCACTTCCCGGCTTTCCACGGAATCCCGGAGGCCGTAGCGCTCCACGATCCCCGGCCGCATCTCCTCCAACTCCCGGATGCCCGCCTCAGTGCCGCGGCGGGAGTTGGAGGCCTGGCTCCAGGCTCGGGCCGCTTGCCCTTCCGGGGAGGCGAGGTAATCCGTCAGCGTCGCGGCGTCGCCCGGATTGGCACATACTGTCGGCTCATAATATACCACTGTGAAGTCCGGTTCGGTTTTCAACAGCTCATGGAAAACAATCATGTCCGCGATCTGTTCGCAAGCTTCCCGACTGACATTATCTGTGCTGTAAATGAAAGCGTGAACCATGATGAAAACGCCGTCCTGATCGAAAAAGATGCGCAAATCCGCGTTGCTCGGGCCCCGGAGATCTTCGCGAGCCTCGTTGAAGGCAAGCAGCACCGTGTCCCCGTGGATGTTGGTATACTCCCACTCCTCGTAGTTTTCCAGCTTATCCATTCCGCTGGAGTGCGGCAGAATCGTACCGGACAGATTCTTGAGGATCTCGATCAGGATATCTCTTCGTTCTCCTTCCCACTCCAGTTTGAAAGAACCATCCTCGTAGATATACCCCGCGCCGCTGCCGTCTGCCAGAAAAGCTCCTGTCCCCGCTACGCGGTAGAAATCTTCCAGGGTGTAGGGCGTGACCTGATGCGTGTGCAGACGAAGGCCGTATTGCTCTGCCAGCGCGTTCAGCTCATCCAGCATCGCCAGGTCGTAAACACCGTAATAGTGGCAGGTGTTGACCGTATCTGTGTCGAGACCATCCATCCACGAATTGTCATTGCTGACGGTATGCGAGGCCAAGTATTCTTCCCGGAAGCGCAGCCACTCGGCGTTGGCCAGATACTCCGGGGAATCTGCATAGCCATTGAGCGAAACCCATCGCTTCGGTTCGGCTGTTGGGGTAGGAGCTGCAGTCGCGTTTGAGCCGCTTTCCGCTGCAGTGGGCGTGGATTCGGGTACGGACTCGATCATGCGATCCCGCAGGCCGAACCAGCCCATCGCGTAGGCGGTCACGGTAAAGAGGGAGACGATCACCGCCGCAACCAGCAGCGTTGTCCACAACCTACGGTTGACATGCCTGGCTTCGGGTTTTCCTCCGCAGTAGCCAAGGAAGTCCCGTGCCTCCAGCACATAGTCCTCCCGGATGCCGCTCATGGCGTGCAATAGCGTGTAGGAGTTCATACCAGTCCCTCCTCCTGTAGATAACTGTGCAGACGCTCGCGCAGGCGATACAGCGTCATCTTGACCTTGCCTGGCGAGCAGTTGAGCTTGTCCGCGATCTCCTTCACCGGTGCGACAAACCAATATCGCGAGACAAAAATCTTGCGTTCGCTCGCCGACAGGGTAGACAGAAAGGCGTCAATGGCCTGTCCTAATTCTCGCTCCTCGATCTGCTGTTCTACGCTGCCGCGGCTCGGAACGCAGTCCGCCAACTCGTCAAGGGCAAGATCCGTCTCCCCACCGCCCCGCTTTTGGCGTGACCGGCGACGATAGCGATCCAGAGCAAGGTTTCGGGAAATCGTACCAAGAAACGTAGAGAGTATCGCCGGGCGCTTGTCCGGCATCAGGTTCCAGGCACGAAACCAAGTGTCATTCACACATTCCTCCGCATCTTCGTAATTCGTTATAATGTTGTAGGCTATTGCATGGCAGTAACGGCCGTATTTCCGATCTGTCTCCGGAATAGCTTGATCGGAACGCTGCCAATACAGATCGACAATCGCTGCGTCTTCCATAGGAAAACCTCCTGATTAAGAGCTCTCAACCCTATAAACGTCATTTTTCAGCAGAGGTAACATAGTTTTTCTTTTTAGACCAGTATAGCACAAAAAGCAGCGCCCCGCTCCGGCAATGTGGCCCAGTCTACCAACGGTGGATTGCCTTTTTCCTCCCGTTGGCGGTATAATCGTCTTGCAATACAGGAGGACAACGCAATGGATCAACAACGAATCGGACAATTCATACAGGAGCAGCGGAAGGCACACAGCATGACACAGCAGGAGCTGGCCGACAAGCTGGGCGTTACCAACAAGGCCGTCTCCAAGTGGGAAAAAGGACACTCTATGCCGGATGTCGCACTGTTTGAGCCGCTATGCAAAGAGTTGGAGATCAGCATTCCGGAGCTGTTGTCCGGTCGAAAAATTGGCGCTGAGAATCAGCTGCAAACCGCGGAACAGCTGCTGATGGAGTCAATCAGTATGCGCAAGCTGATCGGCCTTTCCGTTTTCCTTCAGCTCAACAGCATCATTGGTGTACTGCTCGTCATCAGTCCCTTCCTGTTTCACCCGGAACGGCCCTTGAATCTATTGCTGGTCGCCTTGGGACTTGTAGAATGTGCCATGGTCGTCTATTTTGACAGCACACTGCCAGGCAAGGAAGCGCGGCGGCAATCGCTCACCGTGCGCTTTGTTTATACGATTTGCTTGTTCCTTACAATCGCGGCAATCAACTACCCTGCGTCTGTGCGCGAGGGAGTCCCGCTCACCACGGAGATTCTGATTTTCCTGATTCCTTGTCTACTTGCACTTTTGATCCAGTTTTTCATCTGGCAGCATCGCAGGAAAACAGAGCATAGTCGTAAATAATAATGACAGCACCGGCTTCTCACGAAAGAGTTTGACCGGTGCTGTTATTTGTCCCAGCTTCAGCAAGGAGGAAGCTCATTTGCTGAAGGAAACCGAAAAGATGTACATGTAATCATTGTCCAAAGGTATATTGCCGTTTTCAAATTCCTGAATGTTTAGGACGTGCATGATATCGTTATCATAGATAAGCGCAAGAATGTACTGTTCTTCGTCAAACCGGATATCTGTTTCCGCTTCGATTTGCGAGGCAGATCTACCGATATATTCTCTGCCCTCAACCGCATCGAGAATCGGGATCTCCGTAGAGAGCTTAGCGCTCTGATCTGCGATGACAAGCTTTACGGTGAAGTCCTCAAAATTCGGAACGATGACGATCATGCCCTCAGCGGGTGAACCGATGGATTCATAAGAAACAACATTGTTTCCTCTGTCGATCCGCTTTCCCGATTGGCATTCGGAAACAGATACGGTGAGGCGCTGGAAGCTGTCACTCGTCCGGTAATGATAAAGAAAAGCTCCGTCCATACCGGACAGCAATTCCGCAGTCTTCATTTCCGCACTGTTGGGGTCAACCGGAACAATATAGTTTTTCGGCTGATTTGCCCGAAGCAGAAACACAGAGACGATCATCACAGCAGCAAGCACAATAACGGACAGCACCGCGATAATGGTCTTCAGTTTGTTCTGCCGGTGCTTGCTGTCGGTTGTTACCTGGATCAGATTGTCCTCAGATTTCTTAACTATGTTCTCTTGAGCTATATCTTCTCCGGCAAGGAATTCGTTGATGCTGATACCCAGGATGGAGCAGTATTCTTCGTAAACGGAAACATCCGGCAGGCAGATGCCGCGCTCCCACTTGGAAACAGATTTATCGCTCATACCAAGCTTCTCGGCGAGCTGCCTTTGTGTGAGTCCCAAGTCTTTTCGCTTGCCGGCAACATATCTTCCGATCTTAACGAGATCCATCAGCTCATCTCCTTTGAGCGTATCTTACTATTCTTTTCTGGAAAATAACACCCCTCCGAGGTAGAATCCTAAAAAACTGAGCCTGTTACTCTCAAAGGGCAACAGGCTCAGTTCGTTTTATTCTTCTGTGACTACGATTTTGAATTTGATGACGCCGAGTTTTGTTTCCTTCCCACATTCCGGGCAACAAAGCGGGAAATTCAGCAGAACGGTGTCTTCATAGAGCTTGATATCCGTTTTCGTCCCACATTTTGGGCACGGGAGCCAAAGGGTCTTTTTCTCTTGTTCGTCCATAAACGTCTTCACCTCCCTCAGCCGTAGTGTTCTGACATGTAAAGGCTCAATTTGCTTTGGATCAGTCTGGCCGCTTCTTCTGCGCTCTCTTTCCCGGCAAGGAAAGCGTTAATCTCGGTTTTCAGCGTGTCCATGATCACATCGTCCCGGATCACCAGCCGATCCGTCCCGTAGACCAGCTCGCGCATCACAGCGGCGTCTTTCTCGTTGAAGGATTCATAGTCGTTCACATTGCTCTGCTGCCGCTGCATACTATTCTCTACTGCTCGTTCAAAGCCAGCGCGCAACACGGGGATACCATCAGTCAGATACGGCTCGTCCTCTCCCTGCATAAAGGTCTTGACGAAGCGCCAGGCACCGTCTTTGTTTTCACTGGAGGCCAGAACGCCAAGGCTCGTATTGCAGCCGGACGTCCACATCACGCCGTCTCCCAGCATAAGTTGACCGCTATGTCCCATTCCTTCCGCTGGCAGCAGCTTCATGAAGTAGGTTCCTGTACCCGTTGAGCCGGGGAAGCCGAGAACAGCCGCTTCATCCTTGAAGGTCATGCGTGGACGGTAGCCTGCCTCGGAAGCAAAGTCATAGGAGATCAGCCAGTCGCAGCCGGGAGTGAAGAAGGATGCTCCTTCCGGTGAAATGACCGGGATGCGTTTCATCAGCTCCAGCCAGCCGACAAAGGCGGGGCTGTCGAAGCTGCAAGTGCCGCTGCTCCGGTCCATAAACTCTGCCGTGGCCGCCCAGGAGAACAGTATTATCATTTGCTCCTGTGTCATGTAGGGCACGCTTTCTTCCTGCGTGAGCACTTCTATCGCTTTATCGGGCGTCCATTCCTCCCGGCTGATTCCGAGATGCTCTGCGCCAAGTATAGTCAGCAGGGTGAACTTGTCCGTGTACTCATACAGGCCGCCTCTCTCGGTCAGCGCGGAAAAGAGACTGGGAATGAAATCCTCCCGGCTGATATCCGGATCAGCGTCGATATAGGGCAGAAGATCGACCAAAAGCTGCCGATCCACCGCGCCGGGCGGGAGCAAGCTGGTGTCCAGCACATCAATCTCGTTCTCTGTCGCAAGCTGGATCATCAGCTTGTTCCGCTCCGCTTCGTCATGCCACACCATAGGCTTGATGGCAATGCGGTATTCCGGGTCCGTCTGATTGAAACGCATGATCGCATCCAGCAGCACCTCCGGGCAGGTGTAGTCGGTTTCGCTGTACTCATAGCCCTGGGCCGTGGCATCGGCAAAGCAGCCCAGCGTCAGCGTCTTCTTCACCGGCACCATGCCGGGACTTACTTTTGTGAGCTTGTTGTTCGCTAAATAGAACAGGTCACCTTTGGAATTCTCCAGCCCGATGTATGCGCTGTATCCCTGCAGACTGGCATAATTCAGTGCAACGTCCATCCAGCTGAAAACAGGGGTCATGCTGCCGGTATTCGGGTCATATTCCTGCAGCATGCGCTCCTTTGTGACCAGGATGCGGCCCCGCTGACTGCTGTAAACCGGCTCCCACAGAAGGCCCTCCAAGGGCTTTCCGCATTGGAGCGTGTCCGGATCAAAAGGGCAATACCCGTCATAGGTGGATAAATAGAGCGCATCGCTGATCCAAATGCATTGTGTAAAACCCATCAACGGCAGATCGAGCTTATCGAGTATCTGTGCGTCCCGGTTGATGAGACGCACGGTCTCGTCGTCGTTCAGGATCGCTCGCTCTTTGTCCAGAGCGACAAGCCCGGTCAGATAGGGGTCGCTGTCATTCCCATTTCTCCAGAAGTCGATGCATGTGCAGGTCTGTGCGCCGCTTTGCGTATCCAGCACGATCAGGAAATAATGCAGCTTGCGAGAGAAATCCCGCCTGACCATTTCCTCATCGGAATAGCCCTCCATCAGTCGTACCCAGACGGCGCCATCTGCCACGGAGAATGCTTCGATCCGAGGGTACTTTGCATCGCCTGTTTCCAGTTCCCAGCTTTGCCATTCGTCAGCAAGGGTATCATAGCGCAGCACAGCAAATCCGCCGTCTGGCGTCACTGCGTGCAGGTACAGACTGTTACCAAAGCTTTGCAGTCCACCGAAGTCTTGATATCCCTCCGGCATTGGCAGCTCGTTAGTAATAAAGCCCTGTTCAGTCTCAGCAGAGATTTGCGGCTCACCGATCACAATAACCTCGGCATCTTCTCCCGATGTTACCTTCCCACAGGCACAGAGCGAGGCAAGCATGGCCAGCACCAGCAGGAAATCCAATATTCTATTTGTTTTGCTCATTCTTCTCCTATCCGATGTAGATATCACAAAAGTCGTATTTGCTGTCAAAATCCTTCTTGTGAACGGTTCTTCCGGTAGGCTCTACCATCAGCCCACGGGCGATCCCTTCCATGTTCTCCATGCTGTCATAGCCCCGGACGCCGATGATCCAACCCTCCTCCGGATGGAACAGGATTACAAAGTTCCCTGTGGGAAATTGGGTCTGCTCGCGGTCGATGGCATGGGTGGCCGTTGCCTGAAACTTGTAGACCTCTACTTCGCCCCAGGTCTCCCGGGTGATCTCTCCGGGCTTAAACCCTATGAGAATCATGGCTCCACCATCTACAAACTGAGGCGCGTACATGATGTCTACTACGCAAGAGGGCATATAGACACCAAATTCTTCATTGTAGATCTCCCGCCCCTCTACCAGCTTCGTCCTACCGACGGCCCAACTTGCAGGATACCAGTAGTCATCGCTTGGCGACCATGTGACGCGGAAGCGCACTTCCGGGCATTCTTCCGCTCCCTCAAACTCAAAGGCGTATTCTCCCTTCCACTCGACCTGTTGCTGCCCGATGGTGGCAGTGTAGGTCTCCCGGCTGTCATGGTGACTCATTTGAAACCAGCCAAGAGCATAGGCAGTAACGGTAAAAAGGGAAACGATGATGGCCGCCACAAGCAAGGTGCTCCACAGCTTGCGGTGAACGTGGAATTGAGGCGTTGCCTCTTCCGCATATCCAAGAAAAGCCTCTGCCTTTTTTACGTTTTCCAAACGGATACCCTGCATGGCATCCAACAGCCGTTCCTCGTTCAGCATAAGCCCTCCTCCTGTAGTCTGTCGCGCAGCTTTTTCCGCAGGCGAAACAGGGTAGTTTTCACCTTGCTTTGGGTGCAACCGCACTTTTTGGCGATCTCCGCGACCGGCACGAGAAACCAATAGCGAGAGATAAAGATGATCTGATCCGTCTCCGGCAGCTCATTGACAAAACGGTCAAT
>CACYXC010000007.1 GCA_902778285.1 Oscillospiraceae bacterium
TTATTCCCTCTCGCGATTGATATACTCAAAAATGAGAACTTTTTGGGGAGTTCTCATTTTTGATTTTCAAGCTGTCGACACTTTGTCGACAGCTTGAAGCTCCCTGCTTGAAAGCAGGGAGCTTTTGTTTGTTTTAAGGAACTGTTCAGCCGTGGGCGTGGTCGGTGGAGCCCTCGGCGCAGAGCATCTCCATCGCGTGGCCCAGCGCGTCGAGCACCGCGGCCAGATTCTCCTTCGCGGCCTTCTCGCTGCCGGGCAGGTTGACGATGAGCGTCTTGCCGCGGATACCGGCGGCGCTGCGGCTCAGGCAGCCGCGCGGCGTGATCTGCAGGCTCGCCCAGCGCATCGCCTCGGGGATGCCTCGGGTCTCCCGCTCCACCACGTCCAGCGTGGCCTCCGGCGTCACGTCCCGCTGAGAGAAGCCCGTACCGCCCGTGGTCAGCACCAAGGGGATGTGCTTCTCGTCCGCGCAGCGGATCAGCTCTGCGCTGATCTGCGCGCGCTCATCCGGCAGGATAGAGGTATAGACCACCTCAAAGCCCGCGTCCTCCAGCATGCCGCGGACCGCGGGACCGCTTGTGTCCGCCCGCTCACCGCGATAGCCCTTGTCGCTGATCGTGATGACCGCCGCGCAATAACTTTTCTTTTCGTGCGTATGCATCGTGCTCTCCTTACTCCGCCGTGAGCTTTTTGAGCGCGGCGAGCTTCAGGCTGGTGCAGAAAATCTCCATGGCCTGCTCGAGCTGCTCCACCGGAGGGAGGGAGGGGGCCACGCGGAGGTTGCTGTCCTGCGGGTCTCTGCCGTAGGGGTAAGTGGCGCCGGCCTTCGTCATGGTCAGGCCCGCCTCTTTGCACAGCCGCCAGGTCTCCATGGCCGTGCCGGGCATGCAGTTGACGCTGACGAAGTAGCCGCCCACGGGCTTCTCCCAGCGGGCGATGCCGAGCGGGGCGATCTCCCGGTCCAGCGCGTCCAGCACGCAGGCGAATTTCGGTCTCAGGATCTCGGCGTGCCGCTTCATCAGGGTCAGCACGCCCTCCCTGTCCCTCAGATAGCGCACATGGCGCAGCTGATTGACCTTGTCGTAGGAGATGATCTGCGCGTTGAGGAGCTTCTTCATCCAGGCCATGTTCTCCTCGCTGCAGGCAAAGCACGAGATGCCCGCGCCGGGGAAGGTGATCTTGGAGGTGGAGGCGAACTCGAACACGCGGTCCGCGTGGCCGTATTCGGCGCAGAGGGACAGGATGTCGGGGAAGGGGCGGTATTCCGCCGCGAACTCATGGACACAGTAAGCGTTGTCCCACATCAGCAGGAAGTCGTCCGCCGCGGTCTCCATGGCGGCGATGCGGCGTATGGTCTTCTCGCTGTAGACGATGCCGTCGGGATTGGAGAACTTGGGCACGCACCACATGCCCTTGACCGCCGGGTTGCGCACCAGCTCCTCCACCAGCTCCATGTCCGGTCCCTCGGAATTCAGGGGGATCGGGATCATCTCCATGCCGAAGGCCTCGGAGATGGTGAAATGCCGGTCATAGCCGGGCGCGGGGCAGAGCCAGCGCACCTTCTCCAGCTTCGCCCAGGGAGCAGCCCCCTTTCCGCGGCCGAAGAGATAGACCTTGCTGATCGTGTCGTACATCAGCTGCAGCGAGGCGCTGCCGCCGACAAAGATGTTCTCCGGCCTGACGCCGAGCAGCTCCGCGAAGAGCCTGCGGCAGGCGGGGATGCCCTCCAGATTGCCGTAGTTGCGCACGTCGATCCCGTCGCTGACATAATCGCTGTCCGAGCGCAGCAGGTCCATCATGGGCCGGTTCATGTCCAGCTGATCGGTCCCGGGCTTGCCGCGGGCCATGTTCAGCGACAGGCCGCGGCTCTTGAGCTCGTCATAGCGCTCCTGTACCAGTTTCAGTTCTTCCAGCAGTTCCTCGCGGCTTCTGTCCGCATAGGTCTTCATTTCATCCTTCCTTTCCACTTTGTGATGATCCGAAAACGGGGTCTCACGATGGAATCATCATAGCATACTCGATGCCTTTGAGCAAGTTTCCTTCGCACTTTTTCCGCACTCCCCCTTTTTCTTTGTTCTCCTCTGTGCTACAATGCATCCAGAAAACAAAGACGGAGGAACGCATGCAGGCATTCTCGACGCCGGAGCCCTTGACGCTCCGGATGGTACTGATCGTTATAGCGGGGGTCTTTCTGGCCTCTTTTGTGGACGGGGTCGCCGGGGGCGGCGGCATCATCTCGGTGCCCACCTACTTTTTTGCCGGGCTCCCCGCCCACCTCGCTCTGGGCACCAACAAGCTCTCCTCCTGCATCGGCACCGCCGTGTCCGCCGGGCGCTTTGTCAAAAACGGCTATGTGGACTGGAAGCTGGGCATCCCCTCGATCCTGCTGGCGCTGCTCGGCTCCCACTGGGGGACGCTGCTGCAGCTTTCGCTGGACGAAAAGGTCCTCAAATGGCTGCTGCTGATCGTGCTGCCCATCGTCGCCGTCGTGGTCCTGCGGCAGCGGCAGCTGCCCGAGGAGCGGCGGGAGATGGACGAGCGCAGGCGTGCCGCCGTGGTGTGCCTCGCCTCCTTCGTCATCGGCGGCTACGACGGCTTCTACGGCCCCGGGACCGGGACCTTCCTGCTGCTGATCTTCTGCACGCTGGCGGGCCTCGATCTGCGCACGGCCTCCGGCAACGTCAAGCTTGTGAATCTGGCCAGCAACCTCGGCTCGGTCTTCACCTCGCTCATGAACGGCAAGGTGTTTTTGCTGCTGGGTCTGATCGGCGCGGCAGCCTCCGTCGCCGGGCACTATATCGGCTCCGGCCTCGCCATCAAGGACGGCTCGCGCGTCGTGCGGCCGGTCGTCCTGCTGGTGCTGGTATTGCTGGCGGTCAAGGTCGTCTCCGAGCTTTTTGCGTGAGAGAAAGGCGGAACAGATGAAAAAAACCATAGGGATTCTGGGCGGCATGGGCCCGCTGGCCACGGCGGACCTGCTCATCAAGATCGTGACCATGACCAAAGCCGCCTGTGACAACGAGCATATCCGCGTCTTTGTGGACGACAACGCCGCCATCCCCGACCGGACCGCCGCCATCCTGCACGGCGGCGAGGACCCCGTGCCGGAGATGCTCTCCGCCCTGCGGAACCTGGAAAAGTGCGGGGCGGACTGCCTGCTCATGCCCTGCAACACGGCGCATTATTTCCTGCCGCGTCTGCAGGCGGAGACGGAGATCCCCTTCATCAACGTGCTCAGCGTGACGTCGGAGCGCTGCGCCGACCTCCATCCCGGCAAAACCGCCGCGATCCTCGCGACCACGGGCACGCTCGCCACGGGTCTGTATCAGAAGGAGCTGAATGCGCAGGGCGTTCCCTTTCTCGTTCCGAACGAGGAGGAGCAGGCCAAACTCATGCACCTGATCTACGATCTGGTCAAGGCCTCCCTGCCGCTGCGGCCCGCCGCCCAGGACTGGCGCAGCGTGCTGGACGGTCTGCGCGGGCGCGGCGCGGACTACTTCATCCTCGGCTGCACGGAGCTGCCGATCGTCGCGAGCACGCTGGAGGAGGAGGGGCCCTTCGTGGACCCGACCGAGGAGATGGCCCGCGCGGCGATCCTCTTCTGCGGCTATGAGGTGAAGGAATAAGAAAGTCATCCTTCGCCGCTTCTCGCTTCAGGATGACAGGCTCGTTTTTTCATCAATATCAAAACGGGGAGTGAGACACATCCCCGTTCGTTTTTTATTCGGCGTCGAAGTCGTACTCCCAGACCGGGTGGGCGGGGAGCGCGTCGAGATCCATGTCCACGTTCAGCGAGCCGCCCGCGCCCTCATACTGGAAATGCCACCACTCGGTGCTCAAAAGCGTAAAGCCGGACTCCAGCATGACCTTCGTCATGTACTCCATGTTCTCGCGCACGACGTCGGACCACTGCTTGCTGTTGAAGCGGGCGGCGTCGTTGGAGAAGGTGTGCATCGGGGTCGGCATGACCAGCTCCTTGCCGGTCTTGAGGTCGATGAGGCTCATGTCGATGGCGCGGCCGAGCTGATGCCAGGAGTTGCCGGAGTAGGGATTGGCGATGAACCAGGCGTTCTGCACCGCGTCATAGAGCTTGAACTGCGCGGCCTTGGGCCGGTAGGCGTCGTAGACCTTGATGGTGTAGCCGTCCTCCCGGAAGCGATCGTAGGCGATGCGCAGGTGATTTGCCGTCTGCTCCTCCATCATCGGGATGGGCGGGTAGAGGCTCTCGCCGGTGATATTGTTGCGGCTGGCAAAGAGGATGTCAAACTCGGCCTCCGGCAGGAAGACGCGCAGATCCACGCCGCCCTGCACCGTGCGGTAGCTGCTGTCGCAGCAGAGATAGCGCACCGGGGCGTAGACAAAGCGGCCGATCGGCAGCTTGCAGAGGTAGTAGTCCCCTTCCCTGCCGTACACCGTGACCTGCGTGCCGGCGGTCAGCATGTAGACCAGATGCGCGTCCTCCTCCGGGAGGCTGCGGCACTCGAGCTGCCGGGCGGCGCAGGTGAAAAGCGGCCGCTTCTCCAGCTCCAGAAACTTCGCCCGCTCGGTGCGCTCGCGCAGATAGGCCTTGTCGCGCTTCTCCTTTGCCTCGGCGTCCACCGGGTCGATCATCCAGGAGCTGACCCAGACCTCCATGCCGCCGGGCAGCGCGAGCTTTGTGTACTCCCCGCTCTCGCCGAGGAACGCCGCCTGCACCCCGTCCGGGATCACGCCGAGAAAGCCGTCCGCCGGCTCGCCGGGGGCGGAATAGCAGTTCGTCATGCCCACGGTGGTCTCATAGAGCACCGCGTCCGGCGCAAAGCTCGGCACCGGCGTCATCTCCGGCGTGGGAGGCGTGGTCGGCACGACGACCTCCGCCGCCGGCTTCTGCACGCCGCAGCCGGGCAGCAGGGGCGCGAGCCCCGCGGCCGCAAGCCCCGCGGCCATGGCCGCGCCGCCGCGCAAAAACTCTCGTCTTGTCATCTTTCCCATTGCCGTCACTCCTCAGGGCCTCACGTAGGCCCAGTTGGCGAGCTCCTTATAGCTCTTGTCATAGTAGTACAGATCGCCCATGCCCGGGTGGGCCATGGAAAGCTCGGTATCGAAGATATGCGGCTCGCCGTTTCGCTCGATCTCCACCCAGCCGTGCGGGGCGTAGTTGGAGCCCACGTGCCCGGAGTACACGACCGCGTCCACGCCGATGGCGCGCACCAGCATGCAGTAGGCCGAGGCGTAGCTGTAGCAGTTGCCCTTGCCGGTGGCCAGCATGTCCGCCGCCTCGTCCAGGAGCCAGGAGGTGTCGCCCGCCTCGTAGGGCGCGCGGCGCACATATTTGAAGTTGTCGCGCACGTAGCGGAACAGGGTCAGCAGCTGCTCCTCGGTGTCCATGCCCTCGACGAGCACCTTGCTGAGCGTCTCCGCCACCAGGGCGTCCAGCTCCGCGTTGCCGGAGGTATACCAGCCGTCCTTGTCGAAGTGGAGATTGCCCACGTCGGCATTGCGCAGGATGCGCCCGTCCGGCCCGATCCAGCTCAGGCGCCAGCCCATCTGGCGCTTGCCCTCGGGCAGCTTCTCGGCGGGCTCGCTCGCGGTCCAGATCTCCTTGCCGAGCATCATGCTGAATTCGTGCGGGATGCAGGCCTCGATCATGTCCCAGTAGCCCTCCTCCGTCGGGTAGAGGTCCACGGGAGAGCCCACCTGCAGCAGGCGGGCGCCGGGCCGCTCGGAGCGGCCGGTGATGCGGTTGATGAGCGACGCGGTCTGCACGCGCGTCAGGATCTCGTCGGCTTTGACCTTGACCTTCTCCCCGCTCTCGATCCAGCCCTGCTCGGCCGCGGTGCAGCAGGCCTCATAGAAGGGCTGGCCCTTCTCCAGATCGGCGAAAGCATAGTCCTCCTTCGCGGCGGGATAGAGCGCTGCCAGCATCTCCAGCAGCTCCCCGCGGGTGATGGACTCGTCCGGGTGCAGGCGGCTGCCCGTCACGACGCCGAGGTCTTTCAGGGCGGCGGCCGCCTTGGTATAGGAGGCTTTTTTCGGCACGTCCAGGAAGCTGCCGCTGCCGGAGGGCTTGCCCAGCAGGATGTGCAGCATATTCACCGCGTCGGAGCGCAGCATCGGGTCCTGCGGCCGGTAGTATCCGTCCCCGTCGGGGAAGAGATAGACCGGGTGCTCGTCGGTCATCAGCGCGATGGCGTAGTCCGCCGCGTACCACACATCCTCATAGACGGTGATGGTCTCGCGCTTTTCGGCGTTGCCCTGCTCATCCCGCCAATGGAGGAAGGTGTAGCCCTTCTGCTCTACGCCGTCGAGGATCGCGTGCTCCCGGCCGATGCGCACCTTGGCGACGATCTCTTCGTCCGGCGTCAGATAGTGCACGTAGGCCCAGTCGTTGCTGTAGTAATAGGCGTAGGCCGCGCCGAGCAGCACCAGCACAAACAGGAGCGTCAGCGTGACAGCCAGATAGATCTTATACGAAAGCTTTCTGCGGTGAGTGGTATTCATGGACAGGAACCGGTCTTTCTATGTAAAATGATTGGTGACAAGTGGAAACAATTTAGTATATCACGTACGTTTATTTTTTTCCACTCTTTTCTTTCGTTTTTTCCCGAATACCCGCAGACAGCCGGCAGGGCCCGCACGAACTCGTGCGGGCCCTGCCGGCGCTTATGCGCAGTTCACTCTATACGCTTTTCCATCAAGAGGCGGCTGCCGTCCTCCCGGCCCGGTCTTCTCCGGATCGGGCGTTTTCCTTACAGTCTTCGGATCGGGAAACACATATAGTCCTTCCCGGTCTGCGGATCGGTAAAGTCATGCGCGGCCCCGGCGAGCGGGATGCCGTTGTCCTCCATGTACCGCAGTACCTGTGAGAAGCTGTCCTCGTTTTCGCGCTCGGCGCGGAGATACTCACAGCCGGGAACGACCCACTTCGTCCATCCCTCCGGGGCCTCCGCCCCGTCCTCGCACTCGACGCCGGCCAGGTACAGTCCCTTCTCGAAGCTCTCCCAGGGCCGGAAGGAGCGGGAGAGATCGGGCATCGCGCCCCATACGCCGACAAGCTGACCGTTCCCGTCCTTCTTCGCGAGCGCGGCGACCTCCGCGAAATGGGTATTCGCCTCGTTCCACAGTCGCCGGATGAAGCCCTCGCCCTCCGCGGTGGAGCCCTCTTTTCCGATGACCGTAAAGGATTCTTTTCTGCATGTCTCGATCTTCATTCTCCGCACGCCCTCCTGTCGAAGATCGTCCCCTGCTATCCGCGGGCCTCAGCGGAAGAGCCGCCATGGCGGCACCTTCTTCTCACTCAGGGGGAAGTAGCGTCGATGCGCGCGAAGTCCTCCGCCTCCCGCTGCGGATTCCGGATCGCGTCCATGATGCGGCAGACAAGGCCGGTGCGTCCGAAGGGCGTCATCAGGTAATAGCCGTCCACCAGCTCATGCATCTGCCGGGCGGCCGCAAGGGAGATCTCCAGCGCCAGGGCCTCGCCCTGCTCACGGTCCGCGCCCTCATAGCGCGCGACGATGGCGTCGTCCACGATCACGCCGTGGACTTCCCGCTGCAGATAGACGGCGTTTCGCCCGGAGACGATG
This sequence comes from Oscillospiraceae bacterium, assembly GCA_902778285.1. Taxonomy (GTDB): domain Bacteria; phylum Bacillota; class Clostridia; order Oscillospirales; family Oscillospiraceae; genus Limivicinus. The sequence goes on from CACYXC010000007.1 coordinate 7,563, forward strand.
GGCAGGATGCCGCCGAGCAGCTTCCCGTTCAGTTCCCCGCGGGCCTTCCGCAGGTTATCCAGCGCGCGCTGCGTCAGCACCGGCTGGGTCAGAAAGCCGACGGCGCCGTTTTCCTCCTTCTCCCGCGCAAGCTTCAGCTCCATGTCAAAGTTGCGGGCGTTGACGTTCAGCGCCGCGAACAGCCGCAGCGGAAGCCCCAGCTCGCGCACGCGCCGCAGAAGCTCCCTCGAGTGGAAGTGATAGACCCCGCGGGCCTCCTCCCGGTATTCCGGCGGCACCGGATCGCCGGTGACGAGCAGCATGTTCTCGATCCCTTCGGCTACGAAGCCGAAGAGCAGCGACTGCACGGCGATCCAGTTGCGGTCACGGCAGCTCATATGCGGCAGACTTTCCATGCCGAGCTCACGCCGCAGCTTGCAGGCCATCAGCCCCGCGTCCGCGCGCACGCGGCCCATCGGGCAATCGGCCACGGTGATGAGCTCCGCCCCGTGCTCGCGCAGCTCGCGGGCGCCCGCCATGAACTTCGTCACGTCCGGCCCGGCCGGGCTGTCCAGCTCCACGGCGAAGGGACGCTTCGCGCTGTCGCACAGCGCATCCCAGAAATTGCTGCTGTTTTCCATTATCCCAACACCTTTTTGGCGATGTCCGTGCTCTGCTTGGCGTCCTTCGCATAGTAGTCCGCGCCGATCTGCATGGCGTATTCCTCAGTCAGCACCGCGCCGCCCACCATGATTTTGCAGTCGCTGCCGCTCCGGCGGAGGGCCTTGATGGTATCGGCCATGCTCAGCACCGTAGTGGTCATCAGCGCAGACAGGCCGACGAGCCGAGCCTTCTCGCGCAGCACCGCTTCCACGACCGCCTCCGCGGGCACGTCCCGCCCGAGGTCGATCACTGTATAGCCGTAGTTCTCGAGCACCACGCGCACGATGTTCTTGCCGATGTCATGGATGTCCCCGTGCACCGTGGCCAGCACGACCTTCCCCCGGGACACCGATTCCCCGCCGCGGCGGGCGATGCGGGCCTTGATGAGCTCAAAGCCCTCGCAGGCGGCGTTTGCCGCCGAGATGAGCTGCGGCAGGAAAATCTCCTGCTTTTCATACTTCTCGCCCACCTTGTCCAGCGCGGGGATCAGCAGGTCGTTGATGACCGACAGTTCGTCCCGCTCCATCAGGGCTCTGACCGTGAGCCTCGCCGTCTCGCCGCCGAGGCCGCGCAGGATCGCTTCTTCAATACTCAGGCCGCTCTCCGGCAGGAGTACCGGCCTGCTCTCCGGGCGGGCGGAAAAGCGCTCGATATAGGCGGCGCTGCCGCGATCCTCGCCCGAGAGCACCCGGAAGGCCGCCACAGCGTCCATGACCGCCTGCAGATTGGGGTTGAGAATGGGCAGGTCCAGCCCAGCATAGAGCGCCTGGGTCAGAAAGCTCGCTGTGACGGTCTCGCGCGCGGGCAGGCCGAAGGAGATGTTGCTCACGCCGAGCACGGTGTGCAGCCCGAGCTCCTCCTTCACCCAGCGCAGGGCGCGCAGGGTCTCGCCAGCCTGCTCCTGCTGAACGGAAACCGTAAGCGTCAGGCAGTCGATGTACACGTCCTCCCTGGGGATGCCGTAAGCGAGGGCCGCGTCGAGGATTCTTTGGGCGATGGCCGCGCGGCCCTGCCAGTCGGCGGGGATGCCGTTCTCGTCCATGCACAGGCCGACCACGGCCGCGCCGTATTTTTTGCACAGAGGCAGGACCGCGTCCAGGACCTCGCGCCTGCCGTTGACCGAGTTGACGATGGCTTTGCCGTTGACGGCCCGCAGCCCGGCCTCGATCGCGGCGGGGTCGGAGGAGTCGATCTGCAGCGGCAGGTCGGTCACGCCCTGCAGCGCCTTGACGACACGCGTCATCATCGCGGGCTCGTCGATGCCCGGCAGGCCGACGTTCACGTCCAGAATGTCCGCGCCCGCGTCCTGCTGCTCGATGGCGCGCGCGAGGATATAGTCGATGTCGTTTTCCCGCAGGGCCTGCTGAAAGCGCTTCTTGCCCGTGGGATTGATGCGTTCGCCGATCACGCGCACGCCGTCGAGCTCCGCGGTCCGCCTGCCGGAGCATACGCCGTGCCGAACGGCAGGCCGTGCCTTGGCGGACGCCCTGCCTTTCAAAACAAGGGAGAGGTCGCGTATAAAGGCCGGACGCGTGCCGCAGCAGCCGCCGAGGATCTGCACCCCAAGCGGGAGCGCGGCCAGCATCTCGCGGGCAAAGGCCGCTCCGGAGATCTTGTACTCGCCGGTGGCCGGATCGGGCAGGCCCGCGTTGGGCTTGAGGATCAGGGGCCTGTCGGTCCACTGCCGCAGCTCCTGCACCAGAGGCAGAAGCTCCCGCGGGCCGAGGCTGCAGTTGAAGCCCATGGCGTCCACGCCGAGTCCCGTCAGCGTCAGCGCCATGGCGGGGACGGTGACGCCCACAAAGGTGCGCCCGCTCTGCTCGAAGGTCATCGTGACCCAGACGGGCAGGTCGCAGTTCTCCTTGGCCGCGAGCACCGCGGCCTTGACCTCGTAGAGATCACTCATGGTCTCGATGGCGATCAGGTCGGCTCCGGCCTCCGCCCCGGCGACGACCTGCTCCCGGAACAGCTCGTAGGCCTCTTCGAAGCGCAGCGTGCCCAGCGGCTCGAGAAGCTGGCCGATGGGGCCGATGTCCAGCGCGACGCGCACGGGCTCCTCCCCCGCCGCCTTTCTGGCGCAGCGTACGCCGCCCGCCACCAGCTCCGCCACGCTGCAGCCGCAGCGGGCGGCCTTGAGGCGGTTGGCGCCGAAGGTGTTGGTGTAGAGCACGCGGCTGCCGGCCTCGACATAGCGGCGCTGGATGTCCGCCACCACGTCGGGCTTCGTCAGGTTCCAGACCTCCGGCAGCTCGCCCATGGGAAGGCCCGCGGCCTGCAGCATGGTGCCCATGGCGCCGTCGAGCAGGATGATCTCATTTTCCACAGGTCTTTCCCTCCCTTCTAAAAACGCAGCTTTCGGCCATGGCGCAGCTCTCGCAGCCGGGATTTCGCCGCGGCTGCGGCCGGTCGGACACGCCGACGACAGCCGTCACGGTCTTCTGCGGGACCATGAGATCGCTGTCCGTCAGGCTCACGCCCAGACGGCGGCTGATATCCAGCAGGCGGAAAAAGCCGCTCTGCTGGCTTAAGGGCATATCCCCGTAGCCGGGGCTGAAGCGCTCGGTCAGATGCCGCGGCGCGAAGGCCGCGGCGAGATCGGCGCAGAGATTGTCGCAGACGTTCTCAATGGCGGCGCTGCCCGCGGCGTCGAGGATCACAGCCGCGCTCATGTCGCGCAGGCGCAGCTGCTTTTGCAGCAGATCGGGCTCGGCTCCGAGGGTGGCTGCCAGCAGGATGACCTGATCGCAGTCGGCCAGGAATGCGTGGATGTCCTCCCCCTCGAGGCTAAAATCCGTGCCTTCCAGCGCTTCGTCCGGGCGATACCCGAAGGCGCGCCAGACAGCGCGCGGGCGCGCCGCCCTCAGCAGACGCTCCTCGCCCTGTCGCAGCGCCTCCTCCGTCTCCTCGGGGATCGCGCCGCCGCCATAGCGCAGATAGCGCAGCATCTCGGCGCGGTCGATCCCTGTCAGTCTGGCCTCCACGGCGCAGCCCCCTTTCTTTTACATACTAATAGTATAATTTACCACAGATCCCGCCGCTTGAAAAGAAGAATATTTGACGCCCCGCCCGGGCGGGATTATAATGATTATAGGATGACGAAAAGCTAAAAAGCTTTTCGCCGCGCCGCTTTGCGGCGCAGCAAAACAGCACGGCTGTTTTGCCATATATTCATTGCAATGAGCATCGGGCGAATGATTCAGAGAATCATTCGCTGTCAAACTTGTCGTTTGGCAGCGAAATCAATCGAAAACTCGATTGATTTCGCCATCCGATGATCATTATAATGAACATGATAAAATATATCACACAGCGAAAACAGCTGCGGAGGTGCTTATGAAGAAGATGACGGTCGAGGTCTGCTGCGGCGGCGCGGACGATGTGATCGAGGCGTGGAAGGCCGGGGCCGACCGGGTCGAGCTCAACAGCGATCTCTTCCACGGCGGTCTGACGCCGACGCTCGGCTCGCTGATTGTTGCAAAACGGGAGACAGAACTGCCGGTCATGACGATGATCCGCCCGCGCGAGGGCGGCTTCTGCTATACGGAGGCGGAGTATGCCGTCTGTCTGGAGGATGCGCGCCTGCTGCTGGAAAACGGGGCGGACGGGTTGGTTTTCGGCTTTCTGCACCCGGACGGGACGATCGACCGCGAGCGCACGAAGGCGCTGACTGATCTGGCCCTCGCCGCGGGAAAGGACGCCGTCTTCCATCGTGCCATCGACGTCGTGCCCGACTGGCGCGAGGCGCTCGACACGCTGATCGAGCTCGGCGTAACGCGGGTGCTCACCAGCGGGCAGGCGCCGGACGTGAGCTGGGGCACGGGCGTCGTGCGGGAGATGATCGCCCATGCCGCGGGCCGCATCCAGATCCTGCCCGGCGCGGGCATCACCGCTCTCAGCCTGGACCGCGTGCTGGCGGAGACCGGCGCGGATCAGATCCATGTCGCCATCCACCGCACGCTGCCGGACAGCTCCGTGACCAACAACCGCGCGATCTTCTACGGCGGCTGTCTCTATCCGCCGGAGGATCGCTTTCCGATCCTGGACGGCGCGGCTGTCGGCGCGCTGGTCCGACGGGCAAAGGAATAAGCGGCTGCGCAATCACATAGTCAGGGGCTCCGCCATCCGGCGGAGCCCCTGCTCGTTATTCGTATTCTTTTTCAGCCCCCGATCCAGGTGCCTGCGCCGTGTGTCAGCGCCTCGGGCGCGTGCGTGAGCGAGGTGATGACGGCGCGCCTGCCCGGCGCAGATTCCGCGAAGCGCAGCCCCGCCTCCACCTTGGGAAGCATGCTGCCCGGAGCAAAATGTCCCTGCCGGATGTACTCCCTCGCCTCCCGCGCACTCATGACGGTCAGCTCCTGCTGCTCGGGTTTTCCGAAGTAGAGGCAGGCACGGTCGACCGCCGTGAGGAAGAGGATCAGCTCCGCGCCGAGCGCCTCCGCGAGGCGCTCACAGGAGCGGTCCTTGTCGATGACGGCGTCGATCCCCCGCAGGCCATGCTCCGTGCGGACGACGGGGATCCCGCCGCCGCCGGCCGCGATGACCGTGACGCCCTGCGACAGAAGGCAGGAAATCGCTTCCTGCTCCACGATCTCCTGCGGTTCGGGCGAGGGGATCACGCGGCGGTAGCCGCGGCCCGCGTCCTCCCGGAAGAGCCAGCCCTTTTCCCGGGAGATGGCCTCCGCCTCCTCCCGCGTGTGAAAACGGCCGATCGGCTTGCAGGGCTCACGGAAGGCGGGGTCCTCCGGGTCCACGACCACCTGCGTGACGACGCTGAGCACCCTGTCGGGCAGCGCGCGGCGGCGCAGCTCGTCGTGCAGCGCCTGCTGCAGATGATAGCCGATATAGCCCTGGGACATGGCGGAGCACTCCGCGAAGGGAAAAGCCGGGAAGCCGGGCTTTTCACAGGCCGCGAGATCCATCGCGGCGTGGATCATGCCCACCTGCGGGCCGTTGCCGTGGCTGATGATCAGCTCATGTCCCTGCGCGATCATATCCGCGATCATGACCGAGGCCCTGCGCACCGCCGCGATCTGATCGGCAGGGCTCTCGCCGAGAGCGTTGCCGCCGAGGGCGACGGCGATCCTTCTCTTCGACATCTCAGCAGAGCGTGGCGTAGATCACGGCCTTGATGGTGTGCATGCGGTTCTCCGCCTCGTCAAAGACGACGGACTGCTTTGACTCGAAGACTTCGTCGGTGACTTCCATCTCCGTCAGGCCGAAGCGCTCGGCGATCTGCGCGCCGACGGTCGTGCGCGTGTCGTGGTAAGAGGGCAGGCAGTGCATGAAGACGGCCGTGGGCTTTGCCAGCGCCATGAGCGCAGCGTTGACCTGATAGGGGCGCAGGAGCCTGATGCGGCTGTCCCAGACCTCGTCCGGTTCGCCCATGGAGACCCAGATATCGGTGTAGATCACGTCGGCGTCCGCCGCGCCCTCGGTCGTATCCTCGGTCAGGCGGACGCTGCCGCCGGTCTCGGCGGCGATGGCGCGCGCCTTCTCCACCAGCTCCGCCGCCGGGAAGAGCTCCTTCGGCGCGCAGGCCGTGAAGTGCAGGCCCATCTTCGCGCAGGCGATCATGAGGGAGTTGCCCATGTTGTTGCGGGCGTCGCCCATGTAGGTGAAGTTCAGACCCTTGAGACGGCCGAACTTCTCCTCCATGGTGAGCAGGTCCGCCAGCATCTGCGTGGGATGGAACTGATCGGTCAGGCCGTTCCACACCGGCACGCCGGAGTACTTCGCCAGCTCCTCCACGAGCTGCTGGCTGAAGCCGCGGTACTCGATGCCGTCATACATCCGGCCGAGGACGCGGGCGGTGTCGGGGATGCTCTCCTTCTTGCCCATCTGCGAGCTGCCGGGATCCAGATAAGTCACGCCCATGCCGAGATCCATCCCGGCCACCTCGAAGGAGCAGCGCGTGCGCGTCGAGGTCTTTTCAAACAGCAGCACGATGTTTTTCCCCTGCAGATAGCGGTGGGGAACGCCGCTGCGTTTCATGGCCTTGAACTGCTTTGCCAGATCCAGCAGATAGCGGATCTCCTGCGGTGTGTAGTCGAGCAAAGTGAGGAAGCTTCTTCCGCGAATGTTGAGTCCCATAGCGTCTGATCTCCTTATATTGTCGTTGTGCGGTTATTTTCAGCGGAGCGCACAAGAGGCCCCGCCGCCGCGGGGAAGACGAAGCTCCCCGTGCTGACGGTATATACCGGGCCGGACCTTCTCCGTCGCCGATCCTTTTATTCTTCGATCACCTTCAGCCCGCGGGCGACCGTGCGGATGAAGTCCTGCACGTTGGTGACCATGGTGGTGGCGGCGAGACTGCCGCGGTCGAGCAGCTTGTTGACCACAAACTCGGCGGCGTCCACGGCGTAGAGGTAGACCGGCCTCACGCTCCCGTCCGGCAGGACGCGGAAGGAGGGCGTCATGTTGCCGGCGGCGATGGTATGAAGCATGGTCGCGAGACAGATGACGGTCGTGCAGTTTTTCAGCAGCGCGCGCATGGCGTTCTGCCCCGCGTAGACGTCCCCGATCACCTCGGGCAGCGGCCCGTCGTCCCGGATGGAGCCGGTCAGCACGATGGGCACCTTTTTCTTCACGCAGGCGCAGATGATGCCGTCGTCGAGCCTGTACTCCTCGATAAAGGCCGGGATGGAGCCGCAGCGGCGGACCTTGTTGCAGACGTCGAGGTGGTTGTAGTGTCCGTTGGGCTGGGAGATCTGCGTATAGATGTCCTGGCCCAGCGCAGTGTGCAGCAGCGCCCCCTCCAGATCGTGCGTGGCAAGCGCGTTGCCCGCCAGAAGGCCGTGGCAGTAACCGTTCTCCACCAGCGCGGCCATGGCGGTCCTCGCGCCCTCATCGAAGGCGAAGGCCGGTCCCATGACCCAGAGGATGTTCCCGTGCTCCCTCTCGTAGCGCAGCAGCTCGATCAGGTGGTCGTAGTCCCTGGCATAGGAGGTCTCGCGGCTCCTCCCCTGCCGGAAGACGAACTGGTCGTCCAGCGCGGCGTCCCCGGCGGAAAAGCCGCCGCAGTGCATGTAGATGCCCTCCTCGCCGCGTTCGCTGCGGCCGAGGATGACACGGTCTCCCCTGCGGAGGTTGCGGTTCTCCACGACGTCGAGCCGTCCGTCCGGGCGGAGGACGACGCTGGCGTCCATGCGGCTCTCCTCCGCGAGACGCCACACCCCGTCGATCTTGAAATACTCGGGATACATGGAAGTGCTGTGGAAATATTCCGGCGCGACGCCGTCCATCGGCGCCGCCTCCCAGCGCGCGTCCGGCGCGGCGGCAAGGCGGGGGTCGGTAAAGTCCGGTGCGTGGTAGAGAGGCATGCTGAATGACATGGGGCTTCTCCTTTCAGCTTTATTCTGAATAATGACTATAGGATGGCGAAAAGCTAAAAAGCTTTTCGCCGCGCCGCTTTGCGGCGCAGCAAAACAGCACGGCTGTTTTGCCATATATTCATTGCAATGAGCATCGGGCGAATGAAGGGATCCATCCTTTGCCGCCAACCGTGTCGTTTGGCGGAGAAAAACATTATCGAAGCAGTGCGCAGGGGATCAGAGCGATTCCCTGACGAGGGGCATGCTCATGCAGCGGGGGCCGCCCCGGCCGCGTGCGAGCTCGGAGCTCGGCATTTCAAAGACCTCTATCCCGTGGCTGCGGAGGATCTCGTTGGTCACATAGTTGCGGTTGTATACGATCACCTTGCCCGGCGCGACGCAGAGGGTATTCGAGCCGTCGTTCCACTGCTCGCGGGCGGAGGCTATGTTATCCTTCCCGCCGCAGCGGATCAGCGTCACGCGGTCCAGCTCCAGCGCGTCGCGCAGCACATCCTCGAGCGGCGCCTGAAGCTCCCGTGCGCGGATCTCCGTGCCGTCGCGGCGCAGATCGTAGATCCGCAGGCTTGTGAGGATATCCGGGTGGACGGTGAATTTGTCCCGGTCCACCTGCGTGAAGACGGTGTCCAGATGCATGAAGGCGCGCATGTTGGGGATGTCCAGCACGAGGATGCGCCGGACCGGGCAGCTCTCGTCCCGGAAAAGGCGGGACGCCAGCAGTTCGATCCCCTCGGGGGAGCTGCGCTGCGACAGACCGATGGCCAGCAGATCCTCCCTGAGGTTGAGGATGTCTCCGCCCTCGATATGGAAGGGGTCTTCTCTGTTGTAAAAGAAGGGGACCTTCCCGGCATAGTCGGGGTGACAGCGCATGATGTAGTCCCCGTAGATGGTCTCCCGGCAGCGGGTGCCGGAGTGCATCCGGTGGACGCTGACGCCGCAGCCGATGCTGGCGAAGGGGTCGCGCGTAAAGTAGAGGTTCGGGATCGGGTCGAGCACGAACTGCCTGCGCTCCCGCGTCAGGCTCGTCAGCGGGCTTTCCCGCAGCAGGCCGCGCATCTCCGCGCCGGTCACGCCGCTCATGGTCTTGAGCACAAGCTCCCGCTCGTCCTCGATCTCCGAGAGCATGGCGAAGAGCTCTTCCGCATGATTCTGCGCGAAGGGTCCGCCCTCGCGCAGGAACTGGCGCACAAAGGTCACGCGCAGGCCGGGGTTTGCGCGCAGGGTCTCCGCCATCAGATCCTCGAGATAGACGACCTCCGCCCCCTGCGCGCGGAGGATAGCGGCAAAGCTGTCGTGCTCCTGCTGTGCAAGCCGCAGATAGGGGATATCGTCGAACAGCAGACGTTCCAGCTCCTCCGGGACCAGATGCTCCAGCTCCTTGCCGGGGCGGTGGAGCAGGACCTTGCTCAGTCTGCCGATCTCACTCTTGACACAAATTGCCATGGGCAGCCCTCTCTTTCTTTCCTCCTCTATTGTAACCGATTTCGCCGCGTTTGCAAGAAGAGAATATACAATTATTCATGCGATTTTTGCATATTACACTTTGACAGGAAAACAGCCGCTCGATACGGGTATCGAGCGGCTGTTTTCCTGCGGAAGCGGTCACGACTCGAAGAAGCTGAGGATCCGCCGGCGGTAGTCCGGTGCGGTGTCGAAGGCGGCATGTCCGTATCCGACATACAGATACAGTCGGAAATCCGGGCGATCGTCCAGTTTTTCGGCGATCTCCATCGTGGCGTCGGAGTCCAGAACAGCATCCTCATACACGCCGAGGGCGAGCACCGGGCACCGGATTTTCTCCAGCTCGTCGGAGACGTTGAAGTCCTTTATCCCCTCGGCAAGGATGATGAAGCGCGAAAGCTCCGCGTTGGTCACGGCCGCTGCGGCCGCGATCAGCGTATCCCTGTACTGTTTGAAGACCTCCGGCGGATAGATCTCCCGCCCGAAGGCCAGATACAGGCCCTCCCTGTCCCCGGCTTTCGCCAGCCGGACCCAGTCCTCGATCACCCGATACTGCGCCTGCTGAACGTGGGCGGAGCTCGAGCCGAGCACCATCTTTCCCACGAGCTCCGGATGCTCGACCGCGAGCACCAGCGCGATCATGCCGCCCTGAGAAGCGCCGAAAAGACAGACCTTCCGCAGGCCGAGCGCCGCGAAGGCCTCCGCCGTGTCCCGCGCCATGTCGCGCACCGTATAGAGGGACGGCAGCTCCGCGCGCCGGTCAAAGACATAGATCGTATAGCTGTCCTCGAGGGACTGATAGGCCGCGGCTACGGCGTCCGCCGCGCCCATGACGCTCTGGATGCTCAGGCCGGGCAGGATGACCAGCGTTTTATCGCCTCTGCCGAAGCGAAAATAGCGCATGGAAAAGCGCTCTGTCCGCACCGTCTCGATCTGAATGCTCATGTTTCCACCTCGATCATTCGTAAACCCCGCGGACTCAGTTCCGCATCGTCAGCCCGACGTACAGGCTTCTGTCTGAGATTCGAATAAAGCCGTCTTGACACAGGCCGAAAGGGCGTCACGCCCTTTCGGCCTGTGATCCCATATGTAGTTGAACCGGCTCTCAGTCGAGCGCTTTGGAGACGATCAGCTCGACCCGCTCCGTGGTCACGCTGACGCGCACGTCGCTGGCCACAGCACCGAGGATGGATTTTCCGATCTCTTCCTCCTCGAGCCCGGCCTCGCTGAGCTGCCAGACAAAGCTGTTCTTGCCCTTGCTGCCTTTCTCCGGCGGACGCTTGAGCCCCATGAGCACCGCTTCCCAGACCTTTCCAGCGATGCTGTTGGCGGCTTCGTTCCTGCCCGAGGTGGAGAGGTTGATGAGCTTCTTGTACGCCTCGCTGCCGACCTTTGCGTCGAAGCGCAGGTGGATCCGATAGATCTCGCCCGTGCCCTCGATCCAGAAATCTCTGCTCGTATGGTCCACTACCCGCTGGACAAAGCCGAGGGATTCCTCCGTCAGCAGTTCCAGCTGCACGGCCGCGCGCTTTTCGAGGTTCTGGCGCTTGGCGTAGCCGCGCGCGGTCTGGATCGCGTCCTCCAGGCCGCTCTCGCCCGGGATCATGTGAACCGTGTTGGTGCGGATATGGCGCTTGGCAGGAGTGGCGGCCTTCTCCGGAACCGCGGTCTCGACCGGAGGCGTCACCTTGGTTCCCTCGAACTGATTGACGTTGACATACTGGTATGGGATCTCGATGCCGTATCTGCGGAAGGCGTTGAGCACCCGCGTGTTCACATCGGTGATGGCCTTGCAGCCGTCCGTCTCCCTGGCGACCCAGATGGTCGTCTCCAGGATGAGAGCGCTGCTGTCGAACTTGAAGAAATAGACGGGGCTTGAGTCTTCATGGATGCCGTTATTCTCCACGCTCAGGGTATAGGGGCTGGCCGCGACGCAGTCACGGATGACATCCATGGCTTTCTGCACATCTGTTTCGTAGCTGACAGAATAGCTGAGATGTATCCCGCGCCGATCTTTCATCCGATAACTCGTATTGGTGACCACACGGGAGTTGAGCTCGCTGTTGGGAATAATGACGCGGAAGCCGTCATAAATTGCGATCACGGTATGGCGCAGCGTGATGTCCTCCACGACGCCGGTCGCCGCCCCGTCGATGATGACCCTGTCGCCGATCTCAAAGGGCTTGTGGATGCTGATGAGCAGGCCGCTCATGACGGCCGAGATCACCGGCTGCGCGGCAAAGCCGAGGATAGCCACGACAAGAGCGGAGCCGCGCAGCAGGATGGAGCGCATGTTCAGCTCCGGGTCGATCGCCTCGAGCATTTCGGAAAGGCAGAGTATGAAAATAATCAGCCTGATGATCTGCAGGAGATACTTCCCGTGCAGACTGCTGCGGAACTTCGTCTGATTTTTCAGATACGCGATCACAAGGTTTGAGACCACAATGATCGCGATCAGAATGATGAACTTGATGGTCATATCCGGTCTCCTCTGTCTTTCTTCGGGAGCAAAAAGAAGTCGATGATTATGCGAAAACAAACAGCTTATCGATAGGCAAGCAGGGTGAGGATCACATAGAAGGCGATCATGCCGCCGAATATCAGGCCCTGCTTGAGCTTATGTTCGGTCAGAAGTCCCACGAACTCGCGCACCGCGGCGTTGGGCCAGAAGTACCATTTGGTCTTCGCACCCATGCCGACCGCGCGCATCTTGACCCGCCGGGCATAGAGCCCGCCGCGGAACACGTGGTAGTTGGTGGTCGAGAAGGCGACCTTTCCCCCGGGATCTGCCGCCTGAATGATCTCCTTTGAAAACTTCATGTTCTCAAAGGTGTCCCGGGAACGGTCCTCGACCAGGATCCGCTCCTCCGGCACGCCCTGCTCCAGCAGATAGCCCTTCATCGAGGCGGCCTCGGAGATCGGCTCGTCCGGTCCCTGTCCGCCGGAGGGTATGAAGACCGGCTTCTTTCCGGTCAGTTCCTCCTGCTTTTCGGCAAAGCGAAGCGCCCGGTCGACCCGGCCGCGCAGCAGCGGCGAAGGGGTCCCGTCCCTGCGGATGCCGCAGCCGAGGATGATGATGAAGTCCTTATCCGGCTCAGGCTCATAACGGATCACGATCGCATCGGCGACCATGATGCCGAGCAGCATACATTCAAAATAGAGATAGACCGCGGCAAAGAGGTTGACGATCAGATCGTGGAGCATGACCTCTCTCTGACTGCCGGAGGCATAGCGGTCAAACAGGAAAATAAACAGGAAGCCCCCCACCAGCAGGAAGGAGAGGATGATCCCCAGTATGTTGACAAAGCGCTTCCCCTCATGCCGGATCAGCGAGATATTGGACACGCACAGCGCGATCGAGAACACAAAGAGAAAGGGAGCCGACAGCAGCACATAGGACTTGGCCGAGTCGAGGATCAGATGCAGGATCTCTCTTGCTACGTAGAGCTCCGGCCGGCGGATCAGCTTCACGGTCAGGTCGGTCTGCAGGATCAGCACCGCCAGAAGGAACAGCGCGAAGCCCATGTAGAAGATCGTGTTGTAGGAATAGGGATTGTACTGGATCTGCTTGAAAAAGGCCGAGAGCAGCAGTACCAGAACGATCACGTAATACACGATGAAGCAGACGCTGATCGCGGCGCCGTACACGTCCGCTCCGAGCCGTATAAAAACCGCGAGGACCGCCAGGAGCACGACGGACAGCGCCGCGATGTTCCACAGCTTCGGTTTCTTGTCTCTCGTGTCAAATTTCATGCTTTTTCTGCTTCTTTTCCGTATCGTTCAAAAATCTCCGCAGGCCCTCGGGCCACGCCGCAGCCTCGTCCAGCCCCGTGTCGCCGAGGTCGATCAGCTTGTTTTTCCCGTGGTAGTCGCTGCCCGCCGTCACATACAGCCCGAGGCGCTCCGCAAAGGAGAGCAGCTCCCCGCGGATCCTGGGCGTAAAGCCGGAATAAAAGGCCTCGACCCCCTGCAGTCCGAACTCCATGAGCCTCTGCAGGCGTTTTTCCATCTCCGCGCCGAGGATCAGCTGGTCGCCGTCCCCATAGCTGGGGTGCGCCAGGACGGGAATGCCGCCGCCGCCCAGGATGCTCTGAATAGCCTGTTCCGGGCGGACGTACTCATTCCGGAAGTGGATGCGGTTGATGAAGTCCTTGATCGCCTGCTCCTTCGTCTCGGCGTAGCCGAGCCGGACCATCAGGTTCGCAATGTGCGGCTTGCCGGGGTTATCCTGCGCGAACAGCCAGTTCAGCTCCTTTTCGGGAAAGGCGAAGCCGAATTCCTTTTTCAAAAAATCCAGACGCGCCTGTACCTTGTTCATGCGCAGACCGTGGCCGGTCTCCACAAGTTTTCGGATCGGCTCCGCATCCGGGTCATAACCGTAGCCGAGGATGTGATATTTTCCCTCCTCGTCGCGGCAGGAGAACTCCGCACCGGTCAGGAAGGCGGGGTCACCCTCCGCCAGTAACGGAGGAATGATCCTGCCGGCCTTCACCGCATCGTGGTCCGTCACCGCGAAAAGGGCGATGCCCGCCTCTCTGACGCGCGCAAGGATCTCCTCGGGCGTATCCGTGCCGTCTGAGACCGTGCTGTGCATATGCAGATCGATTTTCAAGTGCTGCTCCATCTTCCTGCTGTCCGATCGTCAATTGTCTGAATGCCCCACGGCACTTGCCGTGAGGCGCCTTTGTGCGCCGTCAGGCTCTCACAGCCTTTTCTTCAGCGTCAGGATGTTCTGGCCGTCTTTGTACTCATAGGCCACGTCGTCCATGATCTGCTTGGTCATGAAGATCCCCAGGCCGCCGATGTCCCGCTGCGACGCGGGGAGCGTCACATCCGGGTCCTCCCGCGCCACGGGATCGTAGGGGATGCCGTGGTCCACAAAGGTGATCGTCACCGAAACCGGCTCGTCGGAGACCTCCACGCGCACCTTCGCCTTTCCCTTTTCCGGGACATAGGCGTAGCTGGCGATGTTCACGAAAATCTCTTCGACCGCCACGGCGATCTGCATCTGCGCTTTCACGGGACAGTCCGCCGCTTCGAGGTGCTCGTCCACAAAGGCCTGCACCTCCTGCAGCCTATCTTCTTCGGCGTCAATCTCCAGCTCGTTGAGGCTGAAGAGCAGCGTATCCGTTTTCTCCAGCAGCGCGAGCAGCTCTTCCTTCCACAAGGCGATCTCCGCCCTGGTCTTTTCGTTCTCCAGACCCTTTCGGCGGATGGAGCGGCGGATCATGCGGGTATAGCCGAGGACGCGCGCCTTATCTTCGACCTCGCGGATCTTGGTCTCGCAGTTCGTACCCAGATAGGCCGAGAGCGATCTGTGCCAGAAGCGCCTGCCGGTCTCGTAATCAAAGCCCTGGAATCGCTTGATGGTCTCGTGGTCCAGCTCGGAATAGCCGACGAGGGAGTTGAACATGCTCGCCAGCTCAAAGATCGGATGACCGACCGCCAGCGTGTCCATGTCGATGATCAGCACTTCGTCGTTCTGCAGCATCAGGTTCTTCGTATGGTAATCCCCGTGGATCATGTGATCGTCGTGGGGCACCGCTTCTATCAGCGCCAGCAGCTTTTTGCCGGCCTCCCCGGGCAGATGGTCCTGCATGAAGCGCGCCCAGGAGAGCGCCGTCTCCTTCATGTCGGGCAGCTTCCCGGCCGGCACCTGCGTCTCGTGGATCTTTTTGAGCATTTTGACATATTCCTGGACGCAGAAGTCCATCTTCTCCGGCTCTTCCGCGAGGATCTTGGAGAAAGATCTGGCGTTGAGCAGCTCGAACACCGAGCCGTAGCTGTCGCCCACACGGACCACGTCGTAGGAGATGGCGGTGGGGATGCCGAGAATCAGCGCGAGCTTTGCCACTTCGCGCTCATGCTGGATATCGGCAAGCGCGTCGGCGTTGTTGTAGACCTTGATCACGTTGTCCTGGTCGATGCGGTAGATCGAGCCGTTGGCGCCGCGGCCGATCTCCTCACAGCCGTCCAGGGTGACGACGCGATAGGCCTTCTCGACCGTCATCATCTCGGTGAAGCCCGTCATATCCAGGATCTCATAGACCTCGGAGTTGACGTTCACGATCCGCAGATCCGGGCAGTTTTTCTTGATGCGGAGGATGATGCGCAGGCCGGCGGAGGAGATGTACTCCAGCGCCGCCGCGTCCAGAACGACCGCTTCCCTGCTTTTGCCCTCCAGCTGGGCGAGAATGCTCTTCTCCACCTGGGAGGCGTTATTGGAATCGATCCGTCCCTTCAGTTCAATCGTCATGTCGCGACTCTCCCTTGTACTCCATGCAGAGCATGGTCAGATCGTCAAACTGTTCCGCGTCTTTCACAAAGCCGTCCACCGCCCTGTGGACGTTCTGGAGGAGCTGCCGCGGCGCGGCGTCAGGCTCCTCATTGAGGGCCTCGAGCATGTGCCCGATGCCGAACATCCTGTTCTCCGTATCCGTCGCCTCAGGCACGCCGTCCGTGTAGAGGAAGAGCTTTGTGCCGGGCTCCAGCCGCAGCTCGTATTCCTTGTAGTGTGTGTTCTCCATCGCGCCGATGACCAGCCCGTGCTTTTCCTTCAGGAGTTCAAAGCTGCCTCCAGGCCGTTTGATGGCGGGATACTCGTGCCCGGCGTTCGCCGTTGTGAGCTTTCCGGTGGAGATTTCCAGGATGCCGAGCCAGACGGTAACGAACATGTCTTCCGGATTGTTGGAGCAGATCGCCTCGTTGGTCTTGTTCAGGATCTCCGCGGAAGAGCGGCCCAGCATGGCGCAGCTCTGCAAAATGATTTTGGAGACCATCATGAACAGAGCGCCCGGGATCCCCTTTCCGGACACGTCCGCCATGACCAGACAGAGGTGATCGTCGTCGATCAGGAAAAAGTCGTAGAAATCGCCGCCGACCTCGCGGGCAGGATTCATCACGGCGTAGATGTCGAACTCCTCCCGGTTCGGGAAGGGCGGGAAGGTGTGCGGCACAAAGGCCGCCTGAAGCCGGGTCGCGAGCGAGAGCTCCGTCGAGATGCGCTCCTTCTCCGCGGTGATGGCCTCATTTCGGCGCATATACCGGTCGAGCTCGCTTGTCAGCTCCACGACATCCTCCGAGAGCTGTCCGATCTCGTTGTGCGGCTTGACCTCCGCGAGGTTTTTGGCCACGGTCTCGCTGTCCTTTGTTTTTCTGTACAGCCGGATATTGTGCTGGACCCTGTCCAGCGGGCGCAGCACAAAAACAAAGATCAGGCCGAGGCACAGCAGGGACAGGAGGATCTGATAGAACATGGCAAAGGCGGTCCCGCGCCATGTCTGGGTGTCGACATCATTCGTCAGGCTGGAGAGCGAATAGGTCATACCGATAAGCACCTTATGCTCGTCGACGTCGCACAGGAAAGAGTAGTAATCCACATACCCGCCGGCGTCAGCGAGAGATCCGTCGTGCTCGACGGCACTGCGCATGGCCGCCTGCTGGCTCTCTCCGACCTGAACGACGACGCCGAGAGGATAGACCTCCTCATAATTCGTGCCGCGGACTGCGCCGGGGTCCGCGCCGCTGAAGAGGAAGAACTGTCGGTCATAGGGCTCTTCCGTCAGTACACAGAAGAGATAATCTATATTGTGTGTCTGCTTGATCTGGTTGATGCGCGTGATCAGCCAGGAATAGCTGATCTCGGCATAGAGCTTCTGATCCTCCTCCGGGAGGGACCTGAGCGCGGACAGACCGACGTATTTGATCTGGATGTCCGGATTGCGCTCCTTAAAGAGCTGATACTTTTTTTCCGTCTCCGTCCCCGCGGTAAACTCCGCGTCGTACTCGATGTCCAGCGTATCGCTGTGGTCGTACCAGTAGCGCAGCAGCCAGCGATAGGCCGGAAACTCCCGTACCGTGAGGCTCACCTCATTGGCGACCTCCCCCGAATGGATCTCCGCCTGCATCTTGACATTGGTATGCGAACGGGCATGCTGCGTGATAAAGGCGATGATGCCCGTTGCGAGGATGCTCAGCGCAAACAGCGTCGCGACCTGGAGGATGATGCTGCCTTTTCGTTTTTCTCTGCTTTTGTTCATGAGCGGGACACCTTTCGGAGTTCAGAATCTGGTTCTGTAAGGAGGCGCGCTTTACTCCGCCTCAGCCGGCTGGGACAGGGCCGCAATGTCCAGCGGCACCGTCTGCGTGATCTCGGTCTTGCCCTCGAGATCCTCATACACGAAGTTCAGGACCCAGCCCCTGCAGAGCACACAATGGTTGGTGCCGGAGACGAGCTGCGAGCCGAGGTGCAGCACGGCGTCCTCTATCTCAACGGAGGTGTCTCTGTCCGCTTTCCAGCTGCCGAGCATCTTGCCCTCGGGCAGGTCGGAATTGCGGATCTCCCCGCTCTCGGCGATATCGCCGAGGTCAAGCACAACGATGTTGCGCACTTCCGCCTCCCCCGCGAGGCTCTCATAGACGGTCACAACCGCGTAGTAGACCGGCGCATTGGGGGTGACGGCCGCAGCCTCGCACAGCAGGCTGTAGTTTGTGCCGTTGACAAGCTGCGTCCCCAGCAGGGCCACCGGCGTATAGTTCACGCCCAGCAGGGCCTCGGAGGCTTTGCCGAAGGCGCTCAGGGCCTCCTCGGTCACGGCGCCGTCCTCGCTCAGGCGCCAGCCGCCGAGCGTCGTACCCGCGGAGGGCTGCGCGTCCATGGCCTCGGCCAGAGCGTCATACCACTCCTGCATGATCCCGGTCGCCTTGACGTCGGGGTCCGTGTAGCTCAACTGCCATAGCGCCTCGTTTTCCCCGTTCCAGACCATGCGGACAAGGTTCTCGCTGCCCTCGGCCTTGAAAAAGTCAAAGCGGGTCTCCTCATCGGGGAATGCGAGCACAACGTACTCGCCGTCGGGGGCCTCGCCCTCGAAGCGGTCGAGGATCAGGCCGGAGGTCAGGCGCTCCACATAGGGCAGGGCGTCAAAGCTCCCGCTCTCGGGCGCCAGAGGACCGTACTGCGTCGTGCTGACGCTGTAGTTGACCTCGGGCTGATAGGCGATGCGGGCCAGATACATCTCCAGTTCGCTGTTGCCGAAGCTGGCGGGGCTCAGCTGCGCATTCTCCGCGAGGAAGCCTGCGCGCACAGACTCCCAGGCCCACTCGGTGAGCTTGTTCCACTGCTCCTGATCCCGCGCCATCGCCTCGTTGTTTTCGCGCACAAAGCGCACGTCGGTGGGATGGTTAAAGACATAGTAATGCCCGTCGGCATCCGCGGCGAAGAGCTCTCTGCCGGACATGTCGTTGCAGAGCATCTCATGCATCGCGTCTTCATCGATCCGGCTGATGCCGAAAAGCCAGCCGGCGCCGTCCTTGTCCCCGGCCGCCTCGAGAGACGCCCTCTCCGAAACGCTGAAAAGCATACCGTCTTTGGCGTCCTTCGGCGTCTCGGTAAGCACGAGCTCGTCGTATGCCAGCGGGATCATCAGCTTCAGACCGTCGTTCTCATAGAGCTTGCCCGCCTCGCCTTCGGGGCGCAGCGCCGTATCGCCGACCGTCACGTTTTCCCCGGACGCGGAGAGCGCCGCGCCGCTTCCGCAGGCGGTGAGGGCGAAAAGCATGCAGACCGCCAGAAGTATCACTGTCGTTCTTTTCATAGCGTAAGCACCTTATTCGATGGTCAGGATATCGGTAAAGCCCGTGACCTCGAAGATCTCCATAATGGTCTCGTTCACGTGGACGATCTTCAGCTTGCCCTGCTTGGTCATGACCTTCTGGGTCGAAAGCAGCACACGCAGGCCGGCCGAGGAGATGTAGTCCAGCTTCTCAAAATCCAGCGTCAGCTCGCTGATGCCGTCCAGAGAAGCCTTCAGCTCCTTCTCCAGTTCAGGGGCCGTAACGGTATCCAGCCGTCCCTCGAGCAGATAGCTCGCTTTTCCTTCGTCAATCGTCTTGTTGATGTTCAGCATTGTAGTTCCTCCTTATGTTTCTTCTGGTGTTCTTCGTTTCTCATTATGTCACAGGACCCGGGCGCGACCCCGGCAGCAAGATGTCCTTTTTCAATTATATAAGTATAGCACAGCTTATGGCGATTGGAAAGAGCGAATATTGCAAAACACACTCTCCCCACGCATATTCAGATCTCCCGCAGAGAGCCCTTCCGCACGCGCAAAAACAGCCGCCCCGGCAGGGGCGGCTGTTCAAGCTGTCGACAAGGTGTCGACAGCTTGAACAGCAAAAATGAGAACTCCCCAAAAAGTTCTCATTTTTGAGTATAATAAACGCGAGAGGGAATAACCAATCCCCTCTCGCGCTCTCCCCATGCGTGTCAAACTTCGGCAGCATGGGTTTGTCTGCAGTCTGAACAGCCGCCCCGGGAGGGGCGGCTGTTTTGTGAGAAATCGTTATGCTTCGCTCTTGACCGGTCAGGCGGCTTTCTTTCCGCCGTTGTCGGCCTCCCAGGCGTTGACGCACACAGCACAGGAGGCGTCGCCGATGATGTTGAGCGTGGTACGGCCCATGTCGAACAGGCGGTCGATACCGTAGATGATGCCGATGTACGTGGGCGGGATGCCGACGGCGTCGAGCACCATGGCCAGCATGATCATGCCGGCGCCGGAGGTACCCGCGGTGCCGATGGAGGCCAGGGTCGCCGTGACGACGATGACAATCATCTGCGTGAGCGTCAGATCGATGCCGATGCACTTGGCCAGGAAGATCGCGGCCACGCACTGGTAGATGGCGGTGCCGTCCATATTGATCGTGGCGCCCAGGGGCAGCACGAAGGCGGAGATTTCATGGTGCACATCCATATCGTCGCAGCACTCCTGCGTGATGGGCAGGGTGGCGACGGAGGAGGTGGAGGTAAAGGCGAAGGCGGCGGCCGGGAAAATGCCCTTGAAGAACTTCATCGGGCTCATCTTGGCGAAGACCTTCACGGACAGGCTGTAGACCAGGACCACGTGGAGGATGTAGCCGATGTAGGCGGCCAGCAGCACCAGGCCCAGGGAGCCGAGGATTTTCGGGCCCTGCGCGGCGACGACCCAGACCATCAGCGCGAAAACGCCGAAGGGAGAGACCGCCAGGATAAAGGACATGACGCGCTGCGTCACTTCGTTGAAGGAGGTGACGATGTCGCCGAAGGGCTTGCCCTTTTCGCCCGCGACCAGAACGCCGCAGCCGAAGAACAGCGCGATCACAATGATCTGCAGCATGGAGGCGTTGGACAGGGGTGCGATGGCGTTGTTCGGGAAGATATTGACCAGCGTGTCCATCAAATTGGAGCTCTTGGCCTCATAAGCGGCGTCTTCCGCCAGCTCGAGCACCGGGAACGCACCTTTGAAGAGATTCGCGACCACCAGACCGATCACGCACGCAATGGCGGTAGTGACCAGGAAGTAGGCCACGGTCTTCCAGCCGATCTTGCCGACCTTATGGATGTCGCCCATGGAGATGACGCCGTCCATAATGCTCAGCAGGACCAGAGGAACAACAATGAACTTCAGCAGGTTTACAAAGATGTCGCCGAAAGGCTTGATGTACTTGGCGGTAAAGGCGCCCGCCGCTTCCGCGCCCATGACGGCCCAGAAGATGGCGCCGACGACAATACCGGCCACCAGGCCAATCAGGATCTTTACGCCCAGATTCAGTGATTTCTTGTCCTTCATGAACTTTTTACTCCCTTCTCATATTCTGTACAGCTCGTATTCTCGTTTGAGCTTAATGCCATTATATGGGATGGAACGGGAAATGTTAAGTATTTTTCCAAATCCTGAAGCACTTTCAGCATTATTTCCAAAAAAAGAAGCTTATTTTATGAGTTTTTAACAAAATGTTCATAATTTAGATCTTTAGTTCGCTGTCCTGTCAGCGCGATAGCAGTCATTCACAGAAATGAATCAGCTGAACGCAACGGATGGATGAAAACAGTTTTTATATAAGCAGGAGAGGACGAGCCAGGAAACGCGGACATATGGGACAACCTCACAAATGATTCGAATGGAGTGTTATTCAACATGCCTGTGCTGCTGTATTTGAAAGCATTTCTCAGAAAACGAGTTTATCTTTTGCTGTCACTCTTCTTCGCAATCCTTATTCTGCTGATCACTTACGGCCTCTTTTGTCAAATGATCCAGAGCAAGCTTGCAGAGCGGGAGAACGCGCTCCGTTCGCTTCCCGTCACCGTTGTTCTTTCCAATATCGCGGGCACGCAGACAGACCATCTGGAGATCCCATTTTATCTGGCAGAGTACTTTACCTCCGGAGAATACTCCTACGGGGGGGAGATACAGCCGCGCGCGTTCTCCTCTTATGTGAAGGATGTAAAAATGAAAACCACGCTTTACTACTCGCTTCCGTCGGAGAACATGAACAGGGCTGATACCATACCGAGTTCGCAAAAGCTCGTCGGCATCACTTGCCTGGAGGCAGACCGCGCGATCAGCCAGGACGTCATTGATTCTCTTGCGTTTTTCTCTGGGATGGGTGAAAGCGTTTTTGAGACAGGAACTCCCGCTTGTGTGATTCCCAGACGTTTGCTGGGCCATTCCGCGCAGGATGAACAGGGGCGTTCTTTTCTTACGATCTCCGTTCAAATCGCGCCGGCTTCTCAGGCGGCGACTGAGCTGGTATTGCAGATTGCGGGTGTTTATGACGCAGATGACGACCGCATTTACTGCCCGTGGCGCGTGGCTGCCGATCAACAGGCAAAGCTGGACGGGTTTTATACCGTGGACTCTCTGATGGCGACCGTGAAAGATAACATGGAGCTTTCAGAGTTTCAGACGATCCTTTTCCGACACTTCGCAGAAGTCTCACCCGGCGGAAAGGCGGCAAAGCTGGATGACTCCCCGGTATTGGATCGCTATCAGTTCGCGGCCATCGTTCGGGATGAAACGCTGCGGCAAACGCTGAAGGAAATGGACGACAGTCTTCAGACGGCACTCTGGATAAAACCGCTGCTTATTGTCCTTGAACTGCTGGTCAGTGCCTGCAGCGGATTCTTTTTCGGTTCCGTTCAGCGAAGAGACCTTCTGGCGGCACGTCTTGTAGGAACAAGGATGCGGGAAATTGTTTGGATCCTTTTTCTGCAGCTCTTTGCCGTACTTCTTTTATCAATTATTGTCACGGCTTATATCACAACACTTTGCTTCAACGTTGAAGCATCACATTCGTACTATGTTGGCGTTGGAGCTGCCGCCTCCTTTGGCTGTCTCTTTTCGATCCGCAACCTGAGGAAAGCTGCCGAGGCACTTGCGGCAAGGGAATGAGGTGTTTTCTTATGGCAAAGATTCAAACCATAGACCTGAACTTTTCCTATCGGGCAAAGCATCAGACCATCCATGCGGTAAAAGATGTAAACCTCTTGCTTGAACCGGGGCTCATGCAAGTGATCATTGGGAAAAGCGGGAGTGGGAAGTCAACGCTCCTGTCCCTTCTGGCCAGTCTTCAGACGCCGGAACAGGGGATGATCCTCGTGGATGACATGGATCTGCAGAAAATGGACGCGGACCAGTATCGCAGAAAGCGGGCCGCTGTGATTTTTCAGGCCTATAATCTGTTCCCCTTGCTTACTGTTCAGGAAAACATCATCTATCCGCTGCTGCTGAACAAAATCCCAAAGCGGACAGCAGAGACGCAGGCGGAAAAGGTATTGGAACAGGTGGGGATGGACGCCTCATTTTTGAAGAGATTTCCGGCAACACTGTCCGGCGGAGAGCAGCAGCGAGTTGCCATTGCGCGAGCATTAGCCAATCAGACCGATATCGTCCTTGCCGATGAGCCTACTGGAAACCTCGACACCAAAAACACGGAGAGGATCACAGGCCTGCTCTCCTCCATGGCACATAATCAAGGCTGCTGCGTGGTTGTTGTTACCCATGATCTGTCCGTCGCGGCCAACGCGGATCGGGTTTTCGCGATGGATGGCGGCACCTTGTCGGGGGTGGCTCCATGAATCCGATGAAGCAATTGCTCCGCAGACCGATCCATACGCTGTTTGCGATCCTGTTGTTGAGCGCCGCGTGCGCTTTCCTTTGCATAAGCTCCGGTATTTTCCTGTCCGTTCAAGAATCCGCGAAAATGATCGAGGATACTTACGTTACACTTGCCGTGCCGAATCCGGACGCCTTTGAGTTCAGCAGCAGCAGCAAGACGACGGATGCATGGGACGCGCTTTTGTCAGCGGCAGAGAATGAGGCGGCGGTAAAAGCCGTGTACCAGCACGCATTCATCAGTGCGATGAGTCCGGAGCTCTCGCCGCTTCTCAGCGTGCAGGAAGAGATGCATTATGATCCGTCGCTCGATAAGCCGAGCGATTATGCAGCCTTTGTCGTACGTGTTTCGGACGCCGCACAAACACCGTCCGGAGGCTGGGACGTCTCCGCAGACATCGAGCAGATCGTTTTGCTCCACCCCGGGTATACCGTCCGCTCACGGCTGCGCTTTAGTTATTGGAATGCGAGCGGAGGCGCAGATATGGATCCGCCTGAAACAGGGAAAACATATCTCGTTTACGGGCGTTTTGTCGACGATGATCTGCTCCTTCGTCAGCGTCTTGCGGAACAGGTACGCTGCCCGCTGGAAGAGGTGGATCTGAGCAAAATCTCCACGGAGGGAGCGGCCGCGCTGAAAAAAGAGCTGCTCAGCCGGGGCTTTGCTGAGGGCCTGGGCGACATTGCGGCGGAATATGTGCAGGAGAAAACGGGAAGAACAACGACACTGAGTCCGGATGAGCTTGAAATGGTCGATACGGCAAGCCTTTTCCCGCAGGTACTTATAGACTCCGAAACGGACAGACCATTCATAACAGTAACATGTATCGACCAACCGCTGGACACGTTTTTATGCAGAGAAGAGAATGCCCTCTGGGCAGGCATCCTCAGGAATGCAGTTTCTTCCCAGCATGGCTTTCCCGTTATCGGAACAGACAGAGCGGACACGCTGTATGCCTTTTGTCAACAGACGGCTTATCTCTCACAGGGAAGGGTCTTTTCCGCGGCTGAATACCTTTCGGGAGAGAAAGTCTGCATCCTGTCGGAAAGACTCGCCATACAAAATGGCCTGCACATTGGGGACAGCATTTCACTGCAATTCTACGGAGCCGGAGATCCCTTCCAGCTGGAGCCGTCCCGACAGTCAAATCCCTTCGCGCAGGACTATTACCCGGAGCTCGCCGATGAGGCTGACCGCGGGCAGTTTGAAATCGTGGGTTTCTATCGCCAGACGGATTCGTGGGAATACAGCCTGGGCCAATGGACGCCCAACACGATCCTTGTTCCGAAAGCAGCATGCCCGACAAGGGCGTCCTCCCCGCACCGGACGCTTTTCCTTTCCGTTGTCTTGAAAAACGGCATGTCGCAGAGATTTCTTGACAGCATCAGACAAAAGGGGCTTCCGGAGAACGCCTTTCAAATACTGGACAGCGGCTATGAGAGGATTGCCGATTCGCTGGAAAACAGCGTAAAAGGCGCGGGGCGCTATTTCTTTGTTTCAATTGTCTTCTGGCTCGCTGCGCTCATCATTTATCTGTTCTTCTTTGTTTCCAAGCAAAAAGAAGATGTTGCCCGGATGCGCTCTCTGGGGGCCTCCTCTGGAGAAGTCCGGCGGTATCTCTTCTTTTTCGCGTCGGTTCCGGCTTTTCTTGCGGTTCTGATCGGCATGGGGCTTGCTTTGGCAGGTATGGAGGCCGCCGTGCAGTATATCTGCTCTGCGGGTTCAAGGCTGGATACCGCGCTCAGCGAACTGTATCATAGCAGCTCGGCTACAGCGATGATTGACGTATCTGTTCGAAAGAGCTTGATTTGCCTCATCTCCGGGCTTCAGGCGGGAGCACACCTTGCCTTTTTCCTTCTGTTTTCTACCTGTATGGTCAAAGCGAAGCGCATTTATGTTGTGAACCTGTCATGAGTCCAGGCATAAGAACACCGGGCGGCTGTCGCCGCCCGGTGTTCAAGCTGTCGACAAAGTGTCGACAGCTTGAACAGCAAAAATGGGAACTTCCGAAAAAGTTCCCATTTTTGCACAGATTGTACCGCGAAAGGGGATCGCGCTCTCCCCATGCGAGTCCGACTTGCTCTGTATGGGTTTGTCTACAGTCTGAACACCGGGCGGCTGTCGCCGCCCGGTGTTTGCGTTGTGTGTTCTTCGATTCCGCACGCTTATCCCACAAGATGACCGGTGCCCAGCGTCATGGTGACATAGCCCGGGAAGATGCTCATCTGCAGGTACATCGGCGCGCCCTCCTGGTCACCGTCGAAGAAGACGGTGAGGTAGTAGTTGTCATGGACATCCGTGCACATTTCCGTCAGGAGCGTAGAGCCATCGACGGCCTCCCAGTGCTCTCCGTAGTCGTCGGTATCGGCCAGTTCATAGCCCGTAAAGCCCCAGTACTCCGCCAAAAGTCCGCAGAAGCGGTCCACCGTCATATCGGCTGTGACGATGTCGTCAAAATTCGTGTAGAAGCGCAGCGGGATCTTCTCCGTCTCCCCTTCCGGGTCCGTCGGGTCCACCGGCCCCACATAGACATCCTCATATACCAGCGTATCCTCCGACTCATGCGAGCGCGCGTCAATGTGCGCCGCGGTGATCTTGCCGCTCATCGTATCAACGGTCAGACTGCAGCCGTACTCGGCCTCCTGCCCCAGATACCAGCGCACGTCGAAGCTGTGCGGGAAGAGCCGCCCGTACCAGTAATCGCTGCCTTTCTTCTCCGCGAACTCCATCACCCTGTCCGCGGGGCCCTCAAAGACCACCTCCGGCGACAGGATGCCCATCTCCTTCCAGACTTCGATCTGCTCGCGCGCCACCTTCTCGGCCGCCTCCGGGGTGGAAACGGCGCTGTAGGCCGCATGGGCGACAATGCCCAGGCTCAGCAGCAGCACCGCCGCCAGAGCCAGCGTTACGATCCGTTTGATCTTCATGGTTCCGATCCTTTCCGAGGGTTCGGATGCACCCTCGGGAAGCGCAGCGAGCGCCTCGGCGAGGTAACGTTCGTCGATGCCGCCGACAGCCTTGGACAACAGATCCCGATTCATACAAGCAAGCCCTCCTTCTGCAGCATTTTCTTCAGTTTTTCACGCAGGCGGAACAGGCGGACGCGGACGCGGCTGCCGCTGCTCTGTGTCCGGGCGGCGAGCTGCTCCGGCGAATCGCCGAAGAAATAGCGGCGGACAAAGAGGATTCTCTCCTCCCGGTTCTGGGCGGCGAGGAAACGGTCGATGGCCTCTGTGAGTTCTTTGGCGTCATACTCCGTCTCCACGTCCGCGCCCGAGGGGATCGCCTCTGCCAGCTCGTCGAGCACCAGATCGTAGCGGTCGTCGCGCTTGCACGCGGTGTTCGCGCGCAGTCGGCTCACGGCGTTGTTCCTTGCGATGCGGCAGACATAGCCGCCCAGGGTTCCCGGCCGCTGCGGCGGGATGCTGTTCCACACCGCGAGCCAGGTATCGTTCACGCACTCCTCCGCGTCCTGCGGGTCTCGAAGAATGTTGCCCGTCGTTTTTCGCACGGCCGCGCCGAATTTCCGGTCCAGTTCCCCGATGGCCCGCTCCGAGCGCTCAAAGAGCAGGTCGAGGATGGTACTGTCCTCCAATTGCGTCACTTCCTTTCCGCCTCACCCTGTATGTCGCAAAACACGGGCGGATGTTACAGAGCGGACAAAAAACTCTCCGCTGAGCGGAGAGTTTCAGACTGTAGACAAACCCATACAGAGCAAGTCGGACTCGCATGGGGAGAGCGCGAGAGGGGACGGTAATCCCCTTTCGCGGTACAATCTGTGCAATTCAAGCTGTCGACACTTTGTCGACAGCTTGAAACTCTCCGCTGAGCGGAGAGTTTTTCGATGAACAGCCTTTTACCTGCCGAAGTACGTGATGATGTGCCGCGGGCAGATGTCGGCGCAGTGGCCGCACTGGATGCACTTGGAAACATCCACCTGGGCGAGGTTGTTCACCACGGTGATCGCGTCCGCCGGGCACTCGCGCTGGCACTTCATGCAGCCGATGCAGCCGACCTTGCAGATCTTCATGACCTGCGCGCCCTTGTCCATGTTGCGGCAGGCGGGCATGATCTTCTGGCTCTCGGGGATGAGCTTGACGATGCTCTTGGGGCAGGCGTCCACACAGGCGCCGCAGCCCACGCAGTTGTAGCGGTCGACCTTCGCGACGCCGTCGACGATGTGCATGGCGTCGAATTTGCAGGCTTTGGCGCAGTTGCCGAGGCCGATGCAGGCGAAGGAACACAGCTTGCTGCTCTTGTCGCCGAAGAGCATGGCGGCGCGGCAGTCCTCGGGGCCGGTGTAGCGGAAGCGGAGCTCGGCGGTCTCGGTACTGCCGGAGCAGGGCACGAAGGCGACCATTTTCTCGGCGCCGTCGTTGGACACGCCCATGATCTCGGCCACCTTGGCGGCCGTCTCCGCGCCGCCGGCGACGCACTTGTTGCAGGGAGCCTCGCCTGCGGCGACCGCCTTGGCGTAGCCGTCGCAGCCGGGATAGCCGCAGCCGCCGCAGTTGGCGCCGGCCAGGACCTCGCGCACGGCGGCCTGTCTCGGGTCGACCTCCACATGGAAGATCCTTGCCGCAAAGGCCAGCACCGCGCCGAAGACCGCACCCAGCACGCCAAGGACGAGGATGGAATACAGAATCGTAGTCATTTTCCCACTCCCTCCTTAAAAGATCTTCATGCCGCTGAAGCCCATGAAGGCCAGGGCGACGAGGCCGGCGGAGATCAGGCAGATGGAGAAGCCCTCGAAGCACTCCGGATATTCGGCAAACTCGATGCGCTCACGCACGGAGGCAAAGAGCACGATGGCCAGCATGAAGCCCAGGCCGCCGGTGATGCCGTAGACCACGGACTCGATGAAGTTGTAGTGGTTCTGCACATTCAGCAGCACCACGCCCAGCACCGCGCAGTTGGTGGTGATCAGGGGCAGGTAGATGCCGAGCGCCGAGTACAGCGAGGGGACGGACTTCTTGAGGAACATCTCCACGAACTGGACCAGAGAGGCGATGACCAGGATGAAGGCCAGGGTCTCCAGGAAGGCCAGCCCCAGGGGGATCAGGATATAGGTGTCGATGACCCAGCAGATGGCGGAGGCGAGGCCCATGACGAACACGACGGCCAGGCCCATGCCGGTGGCGGTGTCCACCTTGCTCGAGCAGCCCAGGAAGGGGCAGATGCCGAGGAACTGGGAGAAGATGAAGTTGTTCGTCAGAATGGCGCCAAGAGAGATGGCCAGGATATTGGTAAGCATTATTCGTCCTCCTCCTTATCGGCCGCGGCCTCGGCGGCGGCACGCTCCGCCAGGGCCTTCTTCTTCGCGTTCTTCTTGAGCGCGTACTGCATGACCGCCATCAGCAGGCCCAGCGTGATGAAGCCGCCGAAGGGGCGGTTCATGACAGCCGCGCCGTACTCGGAGGGGAAGATCTGGATGCCGCTGCCGGTCCCGTCGAGCGTGAAGCGCAGGCCGTTCGTGATATCGATCAGGCCGCCGCCGAACTTGCCGGAGCCCACGAACTCGCGGAACACGCACATCAGGATCAGCACGCAGGTGTAGCCCAGGCCCTGGAAGATGCCGTCAAAGAAGCAGGCGCTGACCTTGTTCTTCTGGCAGAAGGCCTCCGCGCGGCCGATGATGATGCAGTTGACGACGATCAGCGGGATGAAGACGCCGAGCGCCGAGCTCAGCGCGGGTATGTATGCCTGCAGGAGCAGGTCGACGATGGTGACGAAGCCCGCGATGACGACCACGAAGATGGCCAGGCGGATCTCGCCGGGGATGATCTTGCGGATGGCGGAGACCACCACGTTGCAGCAGGTGAGGATGATGAGCACCGACAGGCCCATGCCCACGCCGTTGAAGAGCGTGGTGGTGATGGCCATGGTGGCGCACATGCCGATCTGCTGGACCAGGACGGGGTTGTTGGTAACGAGGCCTTCGCCGAATTGTTTCTTGATGTTCATACTGCCTGCCTCCTTAACCCAGGATGGACTTCACGACCGTGATCGCGGTCGCCGTGGCGTTGGTGACGCTTGTGGATGTCTGCGTCGCGCCGGTCAGCGCCTGAATGCTGCCGCCGCCCGAGGAGAGGGCGATGTCCTCGCCCTGGCCCACGAACTGGGCGCGGAAGTTCACGCCCACCTCGGCGGTGCTGGCGGCGTTCGCGCCCAGACCGGAGGTCTCGCCGTGCTCGACGATGGAGATGCCGGTGCACTTGAGATCGTTGTCCACGCCGACGACCATGGTGATGGTGCTCTGTGAGCCGGGGAACGTGGTCTTGACTACGTAGCCGCTGCCGTTGTCGGCCTTGCTGACCTCGTCGATCGTGGGGAAGGCTTCGCTGTCGAACTCGACCGGGTCATAGCGGTCGGACTTGAGCACGGCGGAATAGGCCGCGATGGTCTTGGCGTTCTTCTGCATGTAGATCGTGTCCTTGGTGACCTCGTTGACGACGCCCAGGATGCCGGCGGTGATGGCACAGATCACGAACAGGATGAAGGTGAGCCTCAGGATCTTTTTCGTATCGCCGTTCATTTCGCAGCCTCCTTTGCAGCCTTCTTCGCGGCCTTTTCGGCCTCGATATCCTCCTTGCTGACGCCGAACTGATGGCGGCGGAAGCCCTTGTCGATGGCCCAGGAGCAGAGGTTCATGATCAGGATGGCGTAGGTGACGCCCTCGGGATAGCTGCCGAACTTGCGGATCAGCACGGTCAGGATGCCGCAGCCGACACCGTAGACCAGCTGGCCCTTGAGAGTGACGGGGCTGGTGGAGTAGTCGGTGGCCATGAAGACGGCGGAGAGCACCAGAGCGCCGGAGAGGACGGCATAGACCGCGTACGCGCCCTGGCCCATATTCCCCTTGCCGAACAGCAGGCTCAGCACAAACACCGTGCCGATGAAGGAGACGGGGATGTGCCAGGTGATGACCTTGCGGCACAGGAGATACATGCCGCCGATCAGCAGCGCCAGCGTGCTGATCTCACCGATGGCGCCGGGCATGTTGCCGAGGAACATGGACTTGACCGTGTACAGCCCGGACATGCTGCCCTCGCCGTACAGCGCGCTCAGCGGCGTGGCCATGGAGACCGCGTCCACCGCGTTTTTCAATCCGCGCGGCACCAGATAGGTCCCGCTCAGGGCGGTGGAGTAGGAGGCCAGCAGGAAGGCGCGGCCCGCCAGCGCGGGGTTGAGGAAGTTCTTGCCGATGCCGCCGTAGAGCTGCTTGACCACCACGATGGCGAAGAAGGTGCCCACCACGGGGATCCAGGCCGGACAGTTGGCCGGCATGGTCAGGGCCAGAAGCAGGCCGGTGACCACGGCGGACAGATCGTCGATGCTGGCGGTCTTCTTCGTAAACTTGCGGTAGAGCCACTCGAAGAACACGGCGGAGCTGACGGAGGTCGCCATCACCAGCAGGGCGTGCGCGCCGAACTGGTAGATGCCGACGGCCACCGCGGGCAGCAGGGCGATCAGCACATCCAGCATCAGGCGCCGCGTGCTGACCGCTGTGCGCACCTGCGGCTGATAGGCGACGTCCAGAATGATTCTTTCTTTCTTCTCGTTCATTTCTTGGCCTCCTTTGCTGCTGCGGCCTCGGCGGCGGCCTTTTCCTTGGCGGCCTTGGCCTGGAGCATCAGCTTCGCGGTCTTGAAGGCGTGGGTCAGGGGCATGCGCGCGGGGCAGTTGAAGGCGCAGCTGCCGCACTCGAAGCAGTCGTTCACATGGTACTTTTCAAGGTTGGCAAGGTCGCCCTTGCTGTAGAACATGTACATGAACACGGGCTCGAGCCGCATCGGGCAGACCTGGATGCACTTGCCGCAGCGGATGCAGTGCGGCTCCTCCTCATGTCTGTCCTCCTCCTCGGTAAAGAAGAGGACGCCGGAGGTGCCCTTGATGTTCGGCGCGTCGAAGCTGTTGGCGCAGATGCCCATCATCGGGCCGCCGATGACGATCTTGCGCGGCGTCCTGACGAAGCCGCCGCACTGCTCGGCCAGATAGCCGAGAGGCGTGCCCATGCGGGTCAGGGCGTTGACCGGAGCGGCCAGGGCGCTGCCGCCCACGGAGACGATGCGGTCGATCACGGGTCTGCCCTCATAGCAGGCCTGATAGATCGCGTAGCAGGTGCGTGTGCTGACGACGTTCGCGCCGACGCCTGAGGGCAGGCCGCCGGGCTTGACGGAGCGGCCCGTGACCGCGTAGACCTGCATCTTCTCCGCGCCCTGGGGGTACTTGACCTCCTCGGGCACGATCTCGACGCCGTATTTGGCGGGATCGAAGGAGTTGAGCTTGTCGATGGCGTCCTGCTTGTTGACCTCGATGCCGTAATAGGCCTTGTCCACGCCGCTGGCGATGCGCACAAGCTCGATGCCCTTCAGAAGCTGCTCGGGGTAGTTGAGCATGGTCAGGTGGTCGCCGTTCAGATAGGGCTCGCACTCGGCGCCGTTGATGACCAGCTTGTCCACCTTGCCGATGCCGCCGCGGATCTTGAACGCGGTCGGGAACATCGCGCCGCCCATGCCGACCACGCCGGCCTCGCGGATCCGGCGCAGGATCGCCTCGGGGTCCTTCAGCTCTTCCCCGGTCAGCGGCTCCATGAACTCGGCCTCGTCCTTGTAGTCGTTTTCGATGACGATAGCCATGATCGTATCGCCCAGGGGATGCGGCCGCGGCTCGACCGCCACGACGGTGCCGGAGACGGGAGAGTGGATGGGCGCGGAGACGGGCGCGGGATTGTCGCCGATCTTCTGGCCCATTTTCACGTGGTCGCCCTTCTTCACCAGGGGCTTGCAGGGTGCGCCGATGTGCTGGGCCATGGGCAGGACCACTTGGGCAGGCGGTGTGATGACGGTCACCGGGATCTGCGGTGCCTTCATGTAGTCGGGGTGCACGCCGCCGATAAACGTCTGGGACATAAGCTTCACCTCATACTTGTTTTGACGTATTCTCACGGACATAAAAAGCTATTTTAGATTTTAGCACAAATCGCGGTATCGTGTCTACCCGGATTTCACTGTTTTTCGTCGTTTTTCATAGATAAGTTTGTAACAAGCCCCTTCCCCCATCCTATGCGGAGCAGCCCCGGCAGAGAAGCTCTCCGGGAAAGAACGCAAAAGCAGACCGGTTCCGCGAAAGCGGATCCGGTCTGCCGGGTATGCTCAGGGAGTCGCTCAGCCGAGGAGATTCTCGCCGGTCATGGCGGCGGGCTGCTCCAGCCCCATCACGTGCAGGATGGTCGGCGCGATGTCGGCCAGCTTGCCGGGCTTGAGCGCGGCGCCCTTCACGGTGACGCAGAAGGGCACGGGGTTCGTGGTGTGGGCGGTGTTGACCTTGCCCGTCTCGTCGAACATGCAGTCGGCGTTGCCGTGGTCGGCCGTGACCAGCAGCACCACGTCGTCGTGCTTTTCGACCTCGGCGGCGATGCGGCCGATGCAGGCGTCCACGGTCTCGACGGCCTGGACGGCGGCTTCCATGACGCCGGTGTGCCCGACCATGTCGCAGTTGGCGAAGTTGCAGACGATCAGCGCGTAGCGCTCGGAGGCGATGGCCTCCACCACCTTGTCGCAGACCTTCACGGCGCTCATCTGAGGCACCAGGTCATAGGTGGCAAACTCCTTCGGGGAGGGTACCAGGCAGCGCTCCTCGCCCTCGCACTGCTTCTCGACGCCGCCGTTGAAGAAGAAGGTCACGTGGGCGTACTTCTCGGTCTCCGCCACGCGGAACTGCTTGAGCCCGTGCTCGGAGATCAGGTCGCCCAGCGTGTTCTCGATGACCTC
Organism: Oscillospiraceae bacterium; assembly: GCA_902778285.1. GTDB lineage: Bacteria > Bacillota > Clostridia > Oscillospirales > Oscillospiraceae > Limivicinus. The sequence continues at coordinate 40,696 of CACYXC010000007.1, forward strand.
GGGGGGATAGGCGATGGGCAGGGTCAGCGCCTCGTCGTACTGCGCGGTGCAGACGTAGCTGAGCGGGAAGACCTTCTTTTTGCGCTCGAAGCCGTCGAAATCGGGCAGGTTCAGCGCCCAGGTCATCTCGCGGGCGCGGTCGGGGCGGAAGTTCATGAAGATGACGCTGTCGCCCTCGTTGATCTGACCCTCGGGGCAGACCACCACGGGCTTGACGAACTCGTCGGTCACGTTCTCGGCGTAGCTGGCCTCGACCGCGTGCACGGGGTCGGGGTCCTGTACGCCCTCGCCGCAGACGATGGCGTTGTAGCCGGCCTCGACGCGGTCCCAGCGCTTGTCGCGGTCCATGCCCCAGAAGCGGCCCTGGATCGTGGCGATCTGCGCGTTGCCCAGCGCGTCGCACTTCTCCTTCAGCCGACGGACAAAGCCCGCGCCGCTGGTGGGCGGCACGTCGCGCCCGTCGAGGAAGCAGTGGACATAGACCTTCTCCACGCCGCGGCTTTTCGCCATATCGAGGATGCCGAAGATGTGATTGAGGTGGCTGTGCACGCCGCCGTCGGACAAAAGGCCCATGATGTGCAGGGCCTTGCCGTTTGCCTTGGCGTCCTCCATGGCCTTGATGTAGACCTTGTTTTCAAAGAACTTGCCGGTCTCGATCTCCCGGCTGATCTTCGGCAGGATCTGGAAGACCACGCGGCCGGCGCCGATGTTGGTGTGGCCGACCTCGGAGTTGCCCATCTGCCCGTCGGGCAGGCCGACGAAGAGGCCGGAGGCCTGCAGCTGGGTGGTGGGGTACTCGGCAAAGAGCTTATCCAGATTGGGCTTTTTTGCCTGGGCGATGGCGTTGCCGGCGGTCGGCGCGGCGATGCCGAAGCCGTCCATGATGATAAATACAGCTTTTTTCATAAAAGAAAACCCTTCCTTACAGTATTCTCGCGGGAAAGCCAGAGGCTTTTCCGCGAAAAAGGAAGAATAAAGCAAAGGGTCAATAGAGCGGCACGAGGGCCGCTCTATGACCTTATTGCTTTATTCAGACGTTCTGGTTGGTGGCCGCGACGATGGCCGCAAAGTCCGCGGGCTTGAGGGATGCGCCGCCGATCAGGCCGCCGTCGATGTCGGGCTGGGCCAGCAGCTCAGCCGCGTTCTTGGCGTTCATGCTGCCGCCGTAGAGGATGCTGACCGCACGGGCGGGACGGGCGCCGTAGATCTTGCGGATGACGGCGCGGATGCCCTCGCAGACCTCCTGCGCCTGCTCGGCGGTGGCGGTCTTGCCGGTGCCGATGGCCCAGATGGGCTCATAGGCGATGATGCAGCGGCGCAGTTGGGTCGCGTCGATGCCGCTGAGGGCGGCCTTGACCTGATAGGCCACATACTCCATGGTCAGGTCCATCTCGCGCTGCTCGAGGCTCTCACCCACACAGATGATGGGGATGATGCCTTTATTGAGCAGGGCCTTGGCCTTGCAGTTTACGAGCATGTCGTCCTCGCCGTGGTACTGGCGGCGCTCGGAGTGGCCGACGATGCAGTACTTGGCGCCGATGTCCGCCAGCTGGGCGGCGGAGACCTCACCGGTGTAAGCGCCCTTCTCGTACTTGGAGACGTCCTGGGCGCCGGCGGCGACCTTGGCCTCCTTGCCGGCCTTGATCATCGCGGGGACCATGACGGCGGGGGTGCAGAGCACGATGTCGCAGGTCTTCTGCTTGGGCAGGTTCTCTTTGAGCTCTTCGATAAAGGGCTTGATGCCGGAGGCCAGCTGGTTCATCTTCCAGTTGCCGGCGATAACGGTTTTACGATACTTTCTGTTCATATATATCAAACTCCTTTTTCAATCCGTTTTTGCCGCAGCTCTGCCGCGGGAAAAACACCCTGAGGCGAGCATTGCGAGCCCTCGCGCCGACCAAGCGAGGCGTTCCCCCGCAAGCCGAGCGCGATGAGCGCGAGTTTCTCAATTGCGAAACCCAGTTTCGCAATTGAATTATTTATCCAGCAGGCAGGCCACGCCGGGCAGCTCTTTGCCTTCCAGGAACTCGAGGGAGGCGCCGCCGCCGGTGGAGATGTGGGTGATCTTGTCGGCGAAGCCCAGCTTCTCGACCGCGGAGGCGGAGTCACCGCCGCCGACGATGGTCACGGCACCGCTCTCTGCGAGAGCCTTGGCCATGGCCTTAGTGCCGCCGGCAAACTTCTCGAACTCAAAGACGCCCATGGGTCCGTTCCAGACGATGGTGCCGGCACCCCTGACGGCCTCGGCAAACAGCTCCTGGGTCTTGGGGCCGATGTCCATGCCCATCAGATTCTCGGGGATGTTGCCCTCGACCAGCACGGGCTCGGCGTCGGCGGAGAACTCGGCGGCGCAGTAGTTGTCAACGGGCAGCAGGAACTTGACGCCTCTGGCCTCGGCCTTGGCGATCATTTCGTTTGCGTAGTCGATGCGGTCGGCCTCCAGCAGGGACTTGCCAATCTCGAAGCCCTGGGCCTTCTTGAAGGTGTAGGCCATGCCGCCGCCGATGATGATGGTGTCGGCCTTCTCGAGGAGGTTGTTGATGACGGCGATCTTGTCGGAGACCTTGGCGCCGCCCAGAACGGCCACGAAGGGACGCGCGGGGTTATCGAGGGCCTTGCCCATGATGCTCAGTTCCTTCTCGACGAGCAGGCCGGAGTAGGCGGGCAGATAGGCCGCGACGCCGACGGTGGAGGCGTGGGCGCGGTGCACGGTGCCGAAGGCGTCAGACACGTAGACTTCCGCCATGTCGGCAAGGGCCTTGGCGAAAGCGGGATCGTTCTTGGTCTCGCCCTTGGCGAAGCGGAGGTTCTCCAGCAGGAGGATCTGGCCGGGCTGCAGCGCGGCGGCCTTGGCCTGGGCGTCCTCACCGATGGTATCGGAGGCAAAGATCACTTCCTGTCCCAGCAGCTCGCTCAGACGCTTGGCAACGGGCGCCAGCGTCAGCTTCTTGAGGGATTTCTCCCACTCCTCGCGGGTGACGTCGGCCTCGTTCTTGCCCTTTTCGACCTGCTTTTTCACATAGCCGTCGAAGGTGGCCACGGGCTTGCCCAGGTGGGAGCAGGCAATGACAGCGGCGCCCTGCTCAAGCAGATACCTGAGGGTGGGCAGCGCGGCGACGATGCGCTTGTCGCTGGTGATCTCGCCGGTCTTTTTGTCCTGAGGAACGTTGAAGTCGCAGCGGACAAGCACTTTCTTGCCCTTGACGTCAACATCATAGATGGTTTTCTTGTTGTAGTTCATGCTGTATCCTCCTTAAAAATTTATATAACAAATACCTTACAGCCTTCCCCCTGGGGGGAAGGTGGCGCGCAGCGCCGGATGAGGGGCGTTCGTCTCTCTGCCCCCCTGGGGGGAAGGTGGCGCGCAGCGCCGGATGAGGGGCGCGCTCGTCTCTCTGCCCCCCGGGGAAAGGTGCGCGCAGCGCCGGATGAGGGGCGAGCTCGTCTCTCTGCCCCCCCGGGGAAAGGTGGCGCGCAGCGCCGGATGAGGGGCGTTCGTCTCTCTGCCCTCCTGGGGGGGAAGGTGGCGCGCGGCGCCGGATGAGGGGCGCTCGTCTCTCTGCCCTCCTGGGGGGGGAAGGTGGCGCGCAGCGCCTGAGGGGTTGTGCTTGGTTCTCAAAAGTCCTTCATGCTGCCCGTCTCCAGCAGGCCGGGAAAGCCCTGCTGGCGCAGCGCCTCATAGGCCAGGACGGCGACGGAGTTGGAGAGGTTCAGGCTCCGGGCTTCCGAGATCATGGGGATGCGGATGCAGTTTTCGCGGTATTTCTCGCGCAGCCATTCCGGCAGCCCCGCCGTCTCCTTGCCGAACATCAGCGTCACATCGCCGCTGAAGTCCGCCTCATGATAGGCGCGCGGCGCCTTGGTGGTGGCAAGGAAGAGATTCCGGTCTCCGTGCTTTGCGAAAAACTCGTCCAGATTCTCGTACACGGAAAGATCGACCAGATACCAGTAATCCAGGCCGCAGCGCCTGACCCACTTGTCCGAGATGTCGAAGCCGAGGGGCTTGACAAGGTGCAGGCGCGCGCCGGTGGCGGCGCAGGTACGGGCGATGGCGCCGGTGTTGTGCGGGATCTCCGGCTCGACCAGAACGATATCCAGCACTGGCCCCGCCTCCGTTTCCATTACGCATTACTTTATCCGCTTGCGCAACATTTTAGCACAAAATATCCAAAAATCATGTATTTTTTCAGGCTTTTTTCAAGTTCTTGCAGAATACACAAAATGAGGGTATAATCGTTGTCGCAAACGCTGAATTTCTTGTCATTTTGCCTATCACGAGGTACTTTTCGTATGGATTATATCTGCAACGACTGTCCCCGGCGCTGCGGCGCGAGGCGCACGGACGAGACCGCAGGCGGCGTCTGTCTGAGTCCCGCTCTGCCCCGCGTGACCCGCGCCGCGCCGCATTTCGGGGAGGAGCCCTGCATCAGCGGCACAAGCGGCTCCGGCGCGGTCTTCTTTTCCGGCTGCAGTCTGCGCTGCGTCTTCTGCCAGAACCGGGAGATCAGCAGAAAAAGCGTAGGGCAGACGCTGAGCGTCGAAGAGCTTCGCGGCACCCTTCTGCGCCTGCGGGACACGGGCGTACACAACATCAACCTCGTCACCGGCAGCCATTTTGTCCGGCCCATTGCCGAGGCGCTCGCGGGTCTGACGCTGGGCGTCCCGGTCGTCTGGAACAGCTCGGGCTACGAGAGCGTGGAGACGCTGCGGATGCTCGAGGGGCTCGTGCAGGTCTACATGCCGGACTTCAAATACTGGAAGGCTGAGCCCGCTAAGCGCTACAGCGCGGCGGCGGACTACCCGGAGACGGCGCGCGCCGCGATCCGGGAGATGTATCGCCAGCGCGGGCCGGTGTGTCTGGATGAGGACGGGCTGCTGCGCTCCGGCGTGCTGATCCGGCACTTGATCCTGCCGGGGCAGGAGCTGGCCGCCATGGATGTGATGGACTTTGCCGCCGAGGAATTTCCGGCCGGGAGCGTGCTCTTTTCGCTGATGAGCCAGTACACCCCCATGCCGGGGCTGGAGCGCTTCCCCGAGCTGCAGGGGCGCATCTCCTCCGAGACCAACGACAATCTGATCGCCTACATGCGCCGCCTGGGGCTCGAGGGCTTCTGTCAGGAGCCGGAGGCCGCCACGGACGAAATGATCCCGGCCTTCGACGGCACCGGCGTCTCTGATCATTCAGTCCCATGAGTGGGACTGAATGATCATGGCCGCTTGCGCTTATCGCACACGGCGCAGGGCGGAGGCGCCGTGTTTGGTCGGCGCAAGACCTCGCACAGCTCGGTTCTGGGAGTTTTTGACGAGGCTAAGCCCCGTCAAAAACGTATTGTCATTTGTTTTTCACCGTGCGCGGTGAAAAATCAGAGGCTTTCCCCCTCTGAACTCCCCCTCAGCGCCAAGGGTTGACATTTTATGTTCTGTGCGGGATAATGTGTTTATACTGTTCTTGAAAAATATTACAGAAGGAGCGAATCATATGACTTATAATGAAGTTCTGGCCGCCGCCCGCGGGCAGATCGGCCCCTACTGCAAGGCCTGTCCCGTCTGCAACGGCCGCGCCTGCGGAAACACCATGCCCGGCCCCGGCTGCAAATACCCCGGCCAGACCGCCGCGCGCAACTATGACAAGTGGCAGGAGATCTGCGTGAACATGGACACGCTCTGCGCAAACGTCGACCCCGATATCTCCTTTGAGATGTTCGGCCACAGGTTCTCCGTTCCCATCTTCGCCGCCCCGCTCGGCGCCCTGCCGATGCACTACGGCGACAAGTACAGGGATCAGGACTACAACGCCCTGCTGGTCCGCGTCAGCGCGGAGTACGGCAGCATGGCCCTGACCGGCGACGGCGTGGACCCCGAGATCATGAAGGCCGCGGTGCTCGACATGGCAAAGGTCGGCGGCATCGGCTGCCCCACGATCAAGCCCTGGAACAAGGAATTCGTCTTCGAGAAGTTAGACGCGGTCAAGGCCGCCGGCGCTTTCTGCGCCGCCATGGACGTCGACGGCGCAGGCCTGCCCTTCCTCAAGGCGATGAACCCCAACGCCGGCAGCAAGTCCGTCGCCGAGATGAAAGAGATCATCGATTACGCCGGTATCCCCTTCATCATCAAGGGCATCATGACGCCCGACGGCGCGCGCAAGGCCGTGGAGGCCGGGGCCGCCGGCATCGTGGTTTCCAACCACGGCGGCCGCGTGCAGGGGGGCGTGCCCTCCACAGCCGAGGTGCTGCCCGCGATCGCCGAAGCGGTCAAGGGTGAGATCACCATCCTGGTCGACGGCGGTATCCGCTCCGGTGTGGACGTCTTCCGCGCGATCGCCCTCGGCGCAGACGGGGTGCTGATCGGCCGCCCGATCCTGACCGTTATCTACGGCGCCGGTGAGGAGGGCTATAAGGTGTACATGGACAAGATCGTGGGCGAACTCAAATCCACCATGACCATGTGCGGCGCCGCGACCCTCAAGGACATCGACTGGAGCAAGGTCTGGATGGGCTGAGTCCCTTCATAAAAAAGGAAGCCGTGAGAAATCACGGCTTCCTTTTTTATGTAAACTATATTTTGTTAACTATGTTATGTATATTAAATTACTGTAAATATGTTTACGTAAACTATATCAAGCACTCAATAATCCCGTTTTTGTGTACATGAATTTCTCTCCCTTCCGGTATATAATGATTATCGGATGGCGAAATCAATCGAGGATTCGATTGATTTCGCTGCCAAACAACAAGTTTGGCAGCGAATGATTCTTTGAATCATTCGCCCGCGCGCTGTTTTGCTGCGCCGCAAAGCGGCGCGGCGAAAAGCTTTTTGGCTTTTCGCCATCCTATAGTCATTATAGCAGGCCGCCCCCGGCTGAGGGGGCGGCCTGCTGTTCTGTAAATTATGTTAACAATAATTTTGTTAACTATATTATGTTACTTTTTCTCCTCTTCCACGATGCGGCACATCTCGTCCCACTTGGCCTCCATGTCCGCGATCAGCTTGAACTGCGTGCGGCAGCGGATCTTGTTGTGCTCCGGGTAGTCGATGGAGAAGTACTTGTCGCCGTTGAGATAGTCGGCGAGAAAGCGCATGCCGACCTCGAGGGTCATCGTGTACGCGCCGAGCGGCAGGGCTTCGATCTCCCGGTCGGTCAGGCTGGGGCAGGCCTCCAGAAAGCCGCGCACGAAGACGCGGAAGAGATCCAGATCCAGCCGGACCCTGCTCAGATTCCTCTCGTCCTCGTCGGCGGTGGAGGCGCCGAAGCGGATCGCGTCGCCGAAATCGAAGGCGGACAGGCCCGGCATCACGGTATCCAGATCGATGACGCAGATGGCCTTGTGGGTGTCGCGGTCGAGCAGGACGTTGTTGATCTTGGTGTCGTTGTGCGTGGCGCGCACGGGCAGAAGCCCCGCCTCGCGCATGCGGTGCAGCGTGCAGGCGCGCTCCTCGCGCTCGAGCACGAAGCGCACCTCGTCCTCCACCTCGTGCAGGCGTCCGGCCTCGTCGCCGACCACGGCCTCGCGGAACTGGCGGTAGCGGTCCACGGTGTTGTGGAAGTTGACGATCGTCTCCTCCAGCTTCTGGGCGGGAAAATCGTTCAGCGCGTACTGGAAGTGGCCGAAGGCGCGGGCGCACTCGTAGAAATCCTCCGGGCAGCCGGGCCGCTGCAGGCAGAGGCTGTTGGGCACGAAGCGGTAGATGCGCCAGGCGCCGCCCTCGCCGTCGTCGTAGTAGCTTTTGCCGTCGAGGGTGTCGATGTAGCTGATCATGGCCATCTGCCCCTGCTCATGCTCACGCAGGAAGGAGCTGATGGCGGACATGTTGTTCATGATCGCGTCGACGTTGGGAAAGACGTACTGGTTGATCCACTGCAGGATGTACAGCGCGCCGGTGTCGGTGGTGATAAGGAAGGTCTCGTTGATGTGCCCGCTCTTGATCTGCTCGCATTTGACGGGCGTACCGTCGGTGGGAAAGTGGAAAACGGCTTCTTTCATGTGTTGACTACTCTCTCTTTACGTAATGGGGTCGCGGCTCAGTCCTCTTCGATCAGGTTCAGCAGGATCTCCACCATGGTGTCCATGTCCTCGGCGGTGATATGCTCATAGGGCCCGTGGCAGGCGTAGCCGCCGGTGCCGAGGTTCGGGCACAGGAGGCCCCGGAAGGAAAGCTGCGCCCCGTCGGTGCCGCCGCGGATGGGCACGCTCTCCGGCGTGAGACCGGCCTTTTCGATGGCGCGCTCCGCGCGCTCCACGATGTCCATGCGCTCGGCCAGCTTCTCGGCCATGTTGCGGTACTGCTCGCGGATCGTGAGCGCCGCGGTACCCGCGCCGTATTTTTCGTTGATGTATTTTTCGATCTGGCGCATGGTCTTCTCGCGGGCGGAGAAGGAGGCGGCGTCATGGTCGCGGATGATGTAGCTGAGGCTTGCCTCCGCAACATTTCCCTGCATCTCGGTCAGGTGATAGAAGCCCTCGTGGTCCTCGGTATGCTCGGGCCGCTCTGCCGCGGGCAGGAGGGCGTTGATCTCCATGGCGACAAGCGCCGCGTTGATCATCTTGTCCTTGGCGGAGCCGGGGTGGACGTTGAAGCCCCGGATCTCCCAGTGCGCCCCGGCGGCGTTGAAGGTCTCGTAGTTGATCGTGTTCGGCTCGCCGCCGTCCACGGTGTAGGCGAAGTCCGCGCCGAGGCGCTCGAGGTCCAGCAGAGACGCGCCGTGGCCGACCTCCTCGTCCGGCGTGAAGCAGACCGCCACGCGCCCGTGGGGCCGCTTCTCCGCGATCAGGCGCTCGCAGAGGGTCATGATCTCGGCCACGCCCGCCTTGTCGTCCGCGCCGAGGACCGTGGTGCCGTCCGTGGTGATGAGGGTCCTGCCCTTCAGGGTGGGCAAATGGGGGAAGTCCTTCACCGAGAGCACGCGGCCGCTCTCGCCGAGCAGCACATCGCCGCCGTCGTAGTTTTCATACACCTGCGGCCGGACGTTCTCGCCGGAGAAGTCGGGGATGGTGTCCAGATGGGCGATGAGGCCGATGCAGGGCGCGGCTTCACAGCCCGGCGATGCGGGAAGAAAGCCGTAGGCGTAGGCGTGCCCGTCCACGCTCACGTCCTCCATGCCGAGTGCGCGCATCTCGTCGGCCAGCAGACGGGCCAGATCGAACTGTCGCCCGGTGGTCGGCGTTTTGCTCAGGTCCTCGCTGCTCGCGGTATGCACCTGCACGTATTTTATCAGTCTCTCGTATGCTCTCATAAGATTCTCCTCTTTCGTTCTTTCGTCTCCTGAAAACCGAAAACTGAATACTGAATACTATTGATAGATCTCCGCGTAGACGAACAGCCTGCCCTTCCGGGAGGTGCCGCCCGTGCCGGTGACGCGGCCCTTGCCCGCGCCGCGGAGAGAAACAATGTCGCCCTCCTTGACAGCAAAGTCCGTTTTAAGGGACTCCTGATAGTTTATACTGACATTGCCGGCGGAGATCTGGCGGGCGGCCTCCGTGCGGGAGAGGTTGAACATCCCGCCGACTACCGCGTCCAGCCGCAGGCTCTGCACCGAAAAGCTCTTCTGCCGCACCTTCCGCTCCGGCGCCGGAACAGCCGACAGAGCGAGCTCTTCCGCCGTCACGCCGCAGCGGCCGACCTTTTCGATCGAGAGCAGGTGTCGGAGCACGCTGGGCAGGCAGAAGATGTATGCGACATTTTCCGCCACCCAGATATCTCCCAGCCACTCCCGGCCGATGCCCATGCCGAGCAGCGCGCCCATATAGTCGCGGTGCCCGGGGCTGCCGAAGTGAGCCGTGATGCGGATCGCCCGCAGGCTCTCCGCCGGATCGAAGCTCTCCGCCTCCTGCCACTCCGGCAGGAAAAAGCAGACCGTGCGCTCGCATTCCGGGCGGCCGCCGTCGAACACGGCGGCGCAGTCCGGCGTGTGCGCGGCCCAGCGCTCGATCTCGTATCGCTCGGCGGGCGTGAGAAAGCCCGTATGGGTCACGGCGCCGCTGCGCAGACAGCGCGCCAGAAGATCCTCCGCGCGGCGCAGAAGCTCATTGTTTTCCATCTTTCAGTTCCATCTTCAGTTTCGTTGTGTGGGCGTTCTGATTGCTCTGTCTGAGCAGTTCTCCGATCTGCTCCAGCACCCACTCCACTTCCATGGAGAACTCCTTCGAGCTCGTGCGCAGCACGCCCGAGCGCAGGGCGGACAGGCGGATCAGATTGTCGCTCGTGACGACGCGCACGTCGTAGTTTTTCCCGATCTCGTCGACGATGCGCTCGATGTAGGCGTCGCCGGTCTCGCCGTCGGCGGTGTAGGCGACGCGGATGTTGTGGTACTCCCCGCGCTCGCCCGGGTTGCCGGGGGTGCGGAAGCCGTCGAAGACCAGCACCAGCTCCGACTTCGTAAAGCCGCAGTAGCTCGAGAGCATGTCCATCAGCCGCCCGCGCGCGAGATCCAGCCGCTCCTCCGCGAGCTTTTTGAGCTCGTCCCAGGCGAAGATCAGGTTGTAGCCGTCAACGATCAGGTATTCCTTCTTCCGCTTTGCGGGGATGGGATTCGGCGCCTCGTTTCGCTGCGCCGTGCGGTATTCCGGCCGCCGGATGGGGCCGAATTCCCGCTCCATGATCGCCTCCAGCTCCCGCTCGTCGATGCTCATGCTGCGGCGGACAGCCGGCAGCGGCGCCGCTTCGGAGGGCTTTTTGAGACAGCTCTCCAGATGCATGTAGTCCGGCACCTGGTCCCAGCGGACGTTGAAGCCCGCGCCGTGGGCGCAGAAGACCGAGTCGGCGGGGTTGTCGATGTCGCTCATGGGGTCGTAACCCAGTGCCGCGACGACCTTCTCCTGCTCATGGCAGGGGCGATAGCCGTCCGGCAGCAGGCTCAGGCGGCCCCGCCCGCGGCTGTAGGAGATCAGCTCTTCCAGATAGCCGTTCATGGCGGAGACCGGGGCGCTGCCCCTGAGAGCGAGCATGTCCCCCGCGTCCTCCGGGGACTCGAAGACGCCGTTCATGGCGCGCACGTCGCTGATGGCTCGGCCGATCTGCTCGGGCGGGACCTCGATGCGGAAGGCGTACCAGGGCTCGAGCAGAATGCTTTTCGCCCGCATCAGGCCCTGGCGCACCGCGCGGTAGGTGGCCTGCCGGAAGTCGCCGCCCTCGGTGTGCTTGAGGTGCGCGCGGCCCGCGGCCAGCGTGATCTTCATATCGGTGATGGGGCTGCCCGTCAGAACGCCAGGGTGCCGGCGCTCGGCGAGATGGGTCAGGATCAGGCGCTGCCAGTTGCGGTCCAGCTCGTCCTCGCTGACGCTGCTGTCGAACACAAGGCCGCTCCCGCGCGGCAGCGGCTCCATCAGCAGATGGACCTCCGCGTAGTGGCGCAGCGGCTCGAAATGCCCCACGCCCTCCACGGTGTCGGCAATGGTCTCCCGGTAGAGGATGCGCCCGGCGTCGAGCGAGAGCTCCACGTCAAAGCGGTCCCTGACCAGGCTCTGAAGCACCTCGGCCTGCACCCTGCCCATCAGCTGCACGGAGATCTCCCGCAGCCGCTCGTTCCAGAGGATGTGCAGCTGCGGGTCCTCCTCGTCGAGCTGCCTGAGCTTCGGCAGCAGCAGCGCCGGGTCCGTCCCGGCGGGCGGGAGCAGGCGGTAGCTCAGCACCGGCTCGAGGACCGGCGCGTCGGAGTCCGGCTCCGCGCCGAGGCCCTGCCCGGGAAAGGTCGCCGTCAGGCCGGTCAGCGCGGCGATCTGCCCCGCGCCGATCTCCTCCGGCGTCTCGAACTTCTCGCCCGAATAGCGCCGGATCTGCGTCACCTTTTCCTCGTATTCCTCTCCGTCCCCGCCGCGATAGCGCAGGGAGTCGCGGACCCTCAGCCCGCTGCCGGTGAGCTTCACCCAGCTCAGGCGCCTGCCCTGCGCGTCGCGCGAGATCTTGAAGACCTTGGCGGCAAAGACGCCCCGGTCGGGGCAGCGGGGGCGCAGACGGGAGAGCGCCTCGAGCAGCGCATCCACCCCGTCAAGCTTCAGCCCGGAGCCGAAGAAGCAGGGGAAGAGCTCCCGCCGGGCGATCATGGCCCGCAGGTCCCCGTCCGTCAGCTCTCCGCTCTCCAGATACTTCTCCATGGCCGTCTCGCTGCACATGGCAATGCGCTCGTCCTGATCCGGCGCGGGGTTCGTGAAGTCCACGCAGCCCTCGCCCAGACGGCGGCGCAGCTCGTCCATGATCGCGGCTTCCTCGCTGCCGGGCAGGTCCATCTTGGTCACAAAGACGAAGCAGGGCACCCGGTAGCGCCGCAGCAGGCGCCAGAGCGTTTCCGTATGGGCCTGCACGCCGTCCGTGCCGCTGATGACCAGCAGCGCGCAGTCGAGCACCTGCAGGCTGCGCTCCGCCTCCGCCGAGAAATCGACATGTCCCGGCGTGTCCAGCAGCGTCAGCTCGCCGTCCACGAGGGGCAGCACCGCCTGCTTGGAAAAGATCGTGATGCCGCGCTCGCGCTCGAGACTGTGGGTATCCAGAAAACTGTCCCGGTGATCGACGCGCCCCAGTTTTTTCAGTTTTCCCGAGAGGTACAAAAGGGCCTCGCAGAGCGTGGTCTTCCCCGCGTCCACATGGGCAAGCACCCCGAGCACCGTGTTTTTTTCGTCACACATGGATGGTATTGTATCAGTTTCTACTCAAATAATCAACAAGGAAGACACTTTTCCTCCTTCAGACAACTGATTTACATAACACGTCATTTTTATGCAATATCCTGAAAACTTTTTTGCGTCTCCGACTACCATTTTTGTAAAAGCTATGTTATAATTACTTGTCAAAATGCAACCTGCTACTCATATGAGGAGGAGATCACAGATGAAGAAGATCCTTGTTCTGGAGGACGAGGCCAATATCCGCAGCTTTGTCGTCATCAACCTGCGCCGCAGCGGCTACGAGCCCATCGAGGCCGAGACCGGCAGCGAGGCGCTGGAAAAGCTCAAGGTCAACCCCGACATCTGTCTGGCTCTGCTGGATGTCATGCTGCCCGAGCCGGATATCGACGGCTTTGAGGTATGCCGCCGCATCCGCGCCTCCGGCTCCAAGATGGGCATCATCATGCTCACCGCCAAAAGTCAGGAGATCGACAAAGTGACCGGCCTGATGACCGGCGCGGACGACTACGTGACCAAGCCCTTCTCCCCCGCGGAGCTGACCGCGCGCGTGGACGCGCTGGTGCGCCGTCTGGGTGTGGATGAGGACGAAAAGGCCAGCACCGAGATCGTGAGCGGCCCCTTCCTGCTCAACACCCGCAACCGCACGCTGGAGAAGAACGGGCAGCGCCTCAAGCTCACGCAGATCGAGTATCTGCTGATGAAGCTATTCATGGAAAATCCCGGCAAGGCCATGAGCCGCGAGGACATCCTCTCCGCCGTCTGGGGCAAGGACTTCTCCGGCGAGCTCAAGACCGTGGACGTGAACATCCGCCGTCTGCGCATCAAGATCGAGTCCGATCCCACAGAGCCCGAATTTCTGACCACGGTCTGGGGCTACGGCTACAAGTGGGGCTACTGACGTCAAAACAAGAGAGAGAGGTCAGGCAGCAGCCTGACGGCTGCTCCCTTGACCGCCTCACTTGTTTTTCCTCTCAAAATCAAACCCGCTTCGCTGGGTTTTGATTTTGTTATTGGGGAAACAAGACTGTATGATGCGCCGATAACTGTCATTCTGAGCGAAGCGAAGAATCTCCTCTTTCCTGAGATCCTTCGTCGCTCCGCTCCTCAGGATGACACAATAAGGTAGGATTTTGCATTCATGTTTAAAAGTCTGAAGATGCAGCTGATGGTCTCGGGCGTTGCGTGTCTGGCGCTGCTGCTGCTGGCCGTCTGGCTGATCACGCGGCATTACCTGTACACGGCCATCGCCGTGCTGGTGATCGTCTGCATGTATATCATTCTGGTGATCCTCTGGTTCTGGCGCTATGTGTCCGACCCGCTGGTGCGCCTGACGCGCTTCGCGGCGCACATCGCGCAGGGCAGCTACGGCAGCCAGCTTGAGATCGGCGGCGACGATGAGATCGGGCGCCTGACCGACCAGATCAACGAGATGTCCGAGAAGGTCGCGCAGGCCGACAAGGCCAGGACCGACTTCATCTCCCAGGTCTCCCATGAGCTGCGCACGCCCCTGACCGCCATCACCGGCTGGGCCGAGACCATCGCCTACGACGAGGCCGTGCAGGGCGACTCCCTGCGCGGCATTAATATCATTTCGCGCGAGGCCGAGCGCCTGACCGGCATGGTCAAGGAGCTGCTGGAGTTCACGCGCATCCAGGACGGGCGCTTCAACCTCCGCGTCGAGCTGATCGACATCGCGGCCGAGCTGGAGGACGCGCTCTTTACCTACGGCGAGCTGATGAAGCAGGGCGGCATCGAGCTCAAGTATACCGAACCGCCCACCGAGATCCCGCTGATCCCGGGCGACTCCGAGCGGCTCAAGCAGGTCTTTCTCAACCTGCTGGACAATGCCATGACCCACGGCGGCGAGGGGAAGAAGATCGACGTGACCCTCGCCTCCGACCCGGACGGCGTCCATATCACCGTGCGCGACTACGGACACGGCATCCCCGAGGCGGAGCTTCCGCACGTAAAGGAGAAATTCTACAAGGGCAGCTCCAAGAACCGCGGCACCGGCATCGGCCTTGCCGTCTGCGACGAGATCGTCACGCGCCACGGCGGGAAGCTGGACATCGCCAACGCCCCGGACGGCGGCTGCATGGCGACGGTGACGCTCCCCTACGGCTCGCCCTGATTCTTTCCTGTGTGCTCTTCGACCCGCCTGTAGGGGCGACCCTTGCGGTCGCCCGCAGACATAGTACCAACCCAGCGGGCGACCGCAAGGGTCGCCCCTGCGATTCGATTTTCATTTTTCTCAAGGAGAACCCCATGCCCGACAACAACGCAAACAACGCTTCCTGCGCCTTCCGCACCTCCATCGGCGGACAGGCTCTGATCGAAGGCATCCTCATGCGCGGCCCGAAGAGGCAGGCGATCGTCTGCCGCACCGCGGATGGCCTGGTGGAAAAAGTCGATGAGCTCAAGCTCATCAAGGACAGATATCCCATTCTCGGCGTTCCCTTCATCCGGGGCTGCGCCATTTTTCTCGACTCCATGGTCAAGGGCATGCAGGCCCTGACCTACTCGGCCAGCCTCGTCCCGCTCGAGCAGCAGGGCGAGCCGGACAAGCTCGACAAATGGATCGAGGACCACTTCCCCGCCGACAAGGCGCAGAAGCTCATCATCGGCGTGGCCGTGGTGCTGGGGATCGCCCTGTCGGTCCTGCTGTTCATCTTCCTGCCCGCGCTGATCGTGGGCTGGGTCAAGGCCCTGACGCAGAGCTATGTCGTGCGCAATCTCTCCGAGGGTCTGGTGAGGGTCGTCATCCTGATCGGCTATATGAAGCTGGTCTCCGGCATGGGAGACGTCAAGCGTCTCTTCTCCTACCACGGCGCCGAGCACAAGACCATCTTCTGCTATGAGCACGGCAAAGAGCTCACCGTGGAGAACGTGCGGCCCGAGAGCCGCTTCCACCCCCGCTGCGGCACGAGCTTCCTGCTGGTGGTGGTGCTGGTGAGCATCCTCGTCAACTCCGTCGTGCGCGTCTCCAACACCTTCGCCCGCGTGGGCTGCCACCTGATGCTCCTGCCCGTGGTGGTGGGCATCAGCTACGAGATCAACCGCTGGTGCGGCGCGCATGACAACCGCCTGTCCGCCATCCTTTCCGCCCCGGGCAAATGGCTGCAGCGCATCACGACCAACGAGCCGGACGACAGCATGATCGAATGCGCCATCCGGGCCATGGAGCTGGTCATCCCCGAGGAAAAGGGAGCAGACGAATGGGGAAAATAAGTCAACGGAGACCCGCTCCGCTGGGCTCTCCGTTGAGGAAACTCGCGCTCACGTCAGAAGAAGCTCGCGTCGCTCCGTTTCCATGGTTTGCGTAAGAGCCACGAAAACTCTGCTCTGCTCCCTCCTTCTTCCTTACCAAAATCAAAGCCAATGCTTTGATTTTGAGAGGAAAACGGAAGGAACGGATATGGAGCTTTCCCGGATCTTCGCAACCGGGGAAGCGGAATGGAGTGAATTTCGTTTGACGACGGCGCGAGGACTCGCCAAGCTCGTCTCAGAGTGTTTTTGCCGCGGCAGAGCTGCGGCAAAAACGATCTGATTTGTTTTCACCCTGCGGGGTGAAAATCAGAGGGGCGACCCCCTCTGAACTCCCCCAACGGGGAGGCTGAAACCACGGAAAAGAGACAGACAGCATGAAGACATATAACGAACTCTACCTCTCCACCCGCAACACCCTGCGGCAGTGCGGCGTGGAGAGCTACAATCTGGAGGCGCGGCTCCTGGTGGCCCAGGCCGCCGGCAAGACCCCGGCGGAGCTCCTGCGGGACATGAGCCTCTACACCACCGACGCGGTGGAGACCAGGGTGCGCGAATACACGGAGCGCCGCCTGCACGGAGAGCCCGTGGCCTACGTCACCGGCTTCTGGGAATTCTACGGCCTGCCCATGGTCGTCTCCCCCGAGGTGCTGATCCCACGCATGGACACGGAGATGCTGGTGGACACCGCCAAGTCCCTGCTGACCGGGCGGAAGATGGACGCGCGCGTGCTGGACCTCTGCTGCGGCAGCGGCTGCATCGCCTGCGCCATCGCGCATGAGATGCCCGCCACGCGCCTTGTGGCCGTGGACATCAGCGCCGGTGCTCTCGAGGTCTGCCGCCGCAACGTGGCGCTCAACCGCCTGCTGTCGCGGGTGATCTGCATGCAGGCCGACGCCACCGCCTCTCCCCCGCTGAGCATGGGCAGCTTCGACATGATCGTATCCAACCCGCCCTATATCGAGAGCGCGGAGATCCTGACGCTCGACCCCTCCGTGCGCGACTATGAGCCCGTCTGGGCGCTGGACGGCGGCGAAGACGGCCTGCGCTTCTACCGCAGCATCCTCAAATACTGGCGCTCGCTGCTCAAGCCCGGCGGCTGGCTGCTGTTCGAGGTCGGCGAGGGGCAGGCGGAGACCGTGAAGGACATGATCCTCTCCGCGGGCTTTGCCTCGGCCGACACAAGGAAAGACACACTCGGCGTGGAGCGCGTGGTCATCGGCAGGATGTATGACGCGGACGCCGACATCTACACCGGCTTTTGATTTCGTATATACTGACTTTACTAAAGGAGCATCAGACATGGCCGAAAAGAAAAAAGTTTCTCCCGTCCCCGCTCCCGCGAGCGATAAAAAGAAGGCGCTGGAGACCGCCATCGCGAAGATCGAAAAAGACTACGGCAAGGGCACCATCATGCGCCTGGGCGACGATATCTCCGTCAATGTGGAGGCGCTGAGCACCGGCTCCCTGTCGCTGGACCTGGCCCTCGGCATCGGCGGCGTTCCCCGCGGCCGCATCGTGGAGATCTACGGGCCCGAGGCCTCGGGCAAGACGACGCTTGCGCTGCACGTGGTCGCCTCCGCCCAGAAGGCCGGCGGCGACGCCGCGTATATCGACGTGGAGCACGCGCTCGAGCCCGCCTACGCCCGCGCGCTGGGCGTGGATATCGACAGCCTGCTCATCTCCCAGCCGGACACCGGCGAGCAGGCGCTGGACATTGCGGAATCTCTGGTCCGCTCCGGCGCGATCGACGTGCTGGTCGTGGACTCTGTCGCCGCGCTGATCCCCCGCTCCGAGCTGGAGGGCGAGGTGGGCGATACCGTCGTCGGCGCGCTGGCCCGCCTGATGAGCCAGGCCATGCGCCGTCTGGCCGGCGCCATCTCCAAGAACAACTGCACCGTCATCTTCATCAACCAGCTGCGCCAGAAGATCGGCGTCATGTACGGCAACCCCGAGACCACGCCCGGCGGTCTGGCGCTCAAGTACTACGCCTCCGTGCGCATCGACGTGCGCCGCATCGAGACGCTGAAGGTCAACGGCGAGATGGTCGGCAACCGCACCCGCGCCAAGATCGTCAAGAACAAGGTGGCGCCCCCCTTCCGCGAGGCGGAGTTCGACATCCTCTACGGCGAGGGCATCTCCCGCGTCGGTGAGATCATCGACCTCGGCGTAAAGCTCGAGCTGATCGACAAGGCCGGTGCCTGGTTCACGGTCAACGGGCAGCGCTTCCAGGGCCGCGACGCCGTCAAGGATTACCTGATGAACGACGAGCAGGCCCGCGAGCAGATCGAGAGCGAGATCCGCGCCAACGCCCACAAGCTCATGTCCCCGCAGGCCCGCAAGGCTGCGCAGGCCTCCGGCCGCATCGCCTCCGCCCCGGCGGTGGACGTGTCGGCTGCCGACTTCGACTTGGACTAAAAGACATTTTGTGTCATCCTGAGCGTCGGCGAAGGATCTCGTCCCGACTGTTTGGAGATTCTTCGTCGCTGCGCTCCTCAGAATGACAGCAGTAAAGGAATGACACAATGATCATTACCGCTCTGCGCCGGATCTCCGCGGACCGCTTCACGGTCGCGCTGGAGGACGGGAGCGAGATCAAAAGCTCCCTCGGCGTGGTGACCGATCGGCGGCTCTTTACCGGGAAGGCTCTGGATGAGGAGGAGCTCGCCGCACTCAGGCGGGACTCCTCCCGCTCCCTTGCGCGGGACAAAGCGCTGGAGCTGATTTCAAGACGGCCCATGTCCCGGAAGGAGGTCCGCGAAAAGCTGCTGCAGAAGGGCGCGGACGAGGACGCCGCCGAGTATTCGGCGGACTGGCTGCAGGAGCACGGCTTTCTCAACGACGAGAGCTATGCCGCAGCCGTCGCCCGGCACTACGCCGCGAAGGGCTACGGCGCGGGCCGCGTCCGCTCCGAGCTCGGCCGCCGCGGCGTGGACCGGGAGCTCTGGGACGGGGCCCTGGAGCAGATGCCGGCCGCCGACGAGAAGCTGCACAAATTCATCGCCGCGCGGCTGAAGGACCCGGAGGACCGGGAGCAGCTGCGCAAAATCGGCGCCGCGCTCTTTCGCCGGGGTTACTCCTGGGAGGAGATCCGCGCGGCGCTGCGCCGCTATACCGACACTGTCATCGAGGAAGACTGATGGACAAAACCTTTGCGATGATCTCTCTTGGCTGCGCCAAGAATCTGGTCAACAGTGAGCAGATGCTCTATCTGCTCGACGAGGCCGGCTTTACCCTGGTCCCGGAGCCGGAGGGGGCGGAGCTCGCCATCGTGAATACCTGCGGCTTCATCGACGCCGCGAAAAGCGAGGCCATCGACACCATCCTGGAGCTGGCCGAGCTCAAAAATGAGGGGAAGCTGGGCGGCCTGATCGTCACCGGCTGCCTCAGCGAGCGCTATCGGGACTCCATCCTCGACGAGCTGCCGGAGATCGACGCCGTACTCGGCGTGGGCAGCTTCGGCGACATCGTGGGCGCCGCCAACGCCGTGCTCGAGGGCCGCAAAGCCAGCCTCTTCGGCGACCGGAACGCCCCGGTGGACGAGATCCCGCGCGTGGTCTCCACCGGCCCGTCCTGGGCCTATCTGCGCATCGCCGAGGGCTGCGACAACTTCTGCGCCTTCTGCGCGATCCCCTACATCCGCGGGCGCTACCGCTCGCGCAGCATGGAAAACGTGATCTCCGAGGCTAAGGATCTGGCCGCGCACGGCGTGAAGGAACTGATCGTCATCGCGCAGGACATCACGCGCTACGGCACAGACCTGTATGGGAAGCGCTGTCTGGCGCAGCTGTGCAGGGAGCTGGCCAAAATCGAGGGCGTGGCGTGGATTCGCCTCCACTACCTCTACCCCGACCAGTTCGACGACGAGCTGATCGACGAGATCGCGTCGAACGACAAGATCGTCAAATACCTGGATATCCCCATCCAGCATATCAATAACGGCATCCTCAAGCGCATGAACCGCCGCGGCACGGGCGACGAGATCCGCGCGCTGTTCCGGACCCTTCGGGCGCGCATCCCCGGTCTGGTGCTCCGCACCAGCCTGATCGCGGGTCTGCCCGGCGAGGGCGAGGCGGAGTTTGAGGAGCTGTGCGAATTTCTCAAAGAAGCGCGCATCGAGCGCGCGGGCGTCTTCCCCTTTTCTCCCGAGGAGGGCACGCCGGCGGCGAAGATGGAGCATGTCGACGCCGAGGAGGCGCAGCGCCGGGCCGATCTTATTATGCAGCTGCAGGCCCCGATCATGGACGAATTCTGCCAGCGCTTCGTGGGCAGGACCATCCGCGTGCTGGTGACCGACTACGACGAGGAGAGTCGGCAGTGGGTCGGCCGATGTTACGCCGACTCCCCCGACATCGACGGCGAGGTGTACTTCGAGGGCTATGCCCGGGAGGGCGAGTTCTCCGAGGTGCGCATCACCGCCGCCGAGGACGGCATTCTCTACGGCGAGGAGGCATAAGGCATGACGACCGCCAATAAGATCACCATATTCCGTGTCATTCTGATCCCGGTATTCCTGATTCTCGCCTACACGGGGCACATGGTATGGGCCTTCGCCGTGTTCGTGCTCGCGAGCCTGTCCGATATGCTGGACGGCTACGTGGCGCGGCACTACAATCAGATCACAAACTTCGGCAAGTTCATGGACCCGCTGGCCGACAAGGTGCTGGTCATGGCGGCGATGTGCTTCTTCGTCGAGCGCGGGCGGATGCCCGGCTGGGCGCTGGCCATCGTGCTGCTGCGGGAATTTGCCGTCAGCGGCATGAGGCTGATCGCCGTGGAACAGGGGCGCGTGATCGCCGCCGCCTGGTCCGGCAAGGTCAAGACCGCGGCCACGATGCTCTGTCTCTGCGCGATGCTGCTCTTCCCCGCGCCGGGGCTCGGAGACTCCGCGCCGGATTTTGTCGCCGGGATCGGCTCCGCTGTGATCGTGCTCACGACCGTTTATTCCGGCATCGAATATTTCATCAAAAACCGCGACGTTTTCAAAGCCGTCGACTAAGGAGGCTATCTTATGTATTTATACAACTCTGCCAGCCGCAAGAAGGAGCTCTTCGTCCCGAACCACCCCGACATCGTCAAAATGTACACCTGCGGCCCCACGGTCTATCACTTCGCCCACATCGGGAACCTGCGCTCCTACATCATGGAAGATGTGCTGGAGAAGTATCTGCGCTACGTGGGCTACAACGTCAAGCGCGTCATGAACATCACCGACGTCGGCCACCTGACCTCCGACGCCGACGAGGGCGAGGACAAGATGCTCAAGGGCGCCAAGCGTGAGCACAAGAGCGTCATGGAGATCGCGAAGTACTATACCGACGCCTTCTTCTCCGACTGCGGCAAGCTCAACATCAAGACCCCCGACGTGGTCGAGCCCGCCACCAACTGCATCGACGAGTATATCAAGATCATCTCCAAGCTGATGGACACCGGCTACGCCTACTTTGCCGGCGGCAACGTCTATTTCGATACCTCGAAGCTCGATCGCTACTTCGTCTTCAACGATTTCAGCGCCGAGGATCTGGATGTCGGCGTGCGCGAGGGCGTAGAGGAGGATACCAACAAGCGCAATAAAAACGACTTCGTCCTGTGGTTTACCAAGTCAAAGTTCGAGGATCAGGCCCTGAAATGGGATTCCCCCTGGGGCGTGGGTTATCCCGGCTGGCACATCGAGTGCTCCGGCATCTCCATGAAGCACCTGGGCGAGGATCTGGACATCCACTGCGGCGGCATCGACAACGCCTTCCCCCACCACACCAACGAAATCGCCCAGTCCGAGTCCTATCTGGGCCATAAATGGTGCAACTGGTGGATGCATGTCCTCCACCTGAACACCAACACCGGCAAGATGTCCAAGTCCAGCGGCGAGTTTTTGACGGTCTCCCTGCTGGAGGAAAAGGGCTACGATCCCCTCGCCTACCGCCTCTTCTGCCTGCAGAGCCATTATCGCAAGGCGCTGGTCTTCTCCTGGGAGAACCTCGACAACGCGCAGGTCACCTACAGCAAACTGATCGCCCGCATCGCCGCGCTCAAGCCCGGGGACGGGGAGATCGATCAGGCCGCCGTCGACGCGCTGCGCGCGAAATTCTGCGCGGGACTGGACAACGACCTCAACAGCTCCCTCGCCGTCACCGCGCTCTACGATGTGCTCAAATACAAGACCAACGACGCGACCAAGCTCTTTGTCCTGGGCGACTTCGACCGCGTGCTGAGCCTGAGCCTGCTGGAAAAGGCCGCGAAGAAGCGCGAGGAGCTCAAGAAGGAGGCCCTCACCGCGGGCGAATTCACGATCCTCTCCGAATCCGGCGAGGAAAACGCCGAGGTCGAGGCGAAGATCCTCGCCCGGCAGGAGGCCAAGAAGGCCAAGAACTTTGCCGAGGCCGACCGCATCCGCGACGAGCTGAAGACCGCCGGGATCGAGCTCACCGACATCCCCCACGGCGCCAAGTGGAAGCGGAGCTGAATCGCTGCAAGAGGAAAGCTCTCTGTAGGGGTGGCTGATAGCCGCGCGGCAAAACAATGCCCTGATCACAAAGAAAAAGCCAGGCGAATTCGTATCACACTACGAACTCGCCTGACCTTTTTGAGAACAAATTTATCCAGGCGCGGGCGGCTGATAGCCGCCCCTACAACCGCAAGGTACTCATTCACTAATCACTCGGAGGCAATATGTTCTCTCTTCTGCTCGCGATCATCTACCTGTCCTTCATCTCCCTCGGGCTGCCGGACTCGCTGCTGGGCTCCGCCTGGCCGGTCATCTATCCGGAACTCGGCGTGCCCATCTCCTGGTCGGGGATCATCTTCATGATCATCGCCGCCGGCACTGTCGTCTCCAGCCTCAACAGCGACCGGCTGACGAGAAAGCTCGGCGCGGGGCTCGTCACCGCGATCAGCGTCGCCATGACCGCCGTCGCCCTGCTGGGCTTCTCCCTCAGCCACAGCTTTCCGGCGCTCTGCCTCTGGGCCGTGCCCTACGGCCTCGGCGCGGGCAGCGTGGACGCGGCGCTCAACAACTACGTGGCCCTGCACTATGCCAGCCGCCACATGAGCTGGCTGCACTGCATGTGGGGCGTCGGGACCTCGATCGGGCCGCTGATCATGGGCGCGGCGCTCACGCGCGGCGCGGGCTGGAACGCGGGCTACCGTACCATCGGTCTGATGCAGATCGTGCTCTCCGCCTGCCTCTTTGCGAGCTTGACGCTGTGGAAAAAGCGGGAGATGCCCGAGGCGGGGACGGAGCAGGCTAGGCCCCTCACCCTCCGGCAGATCGTCGCCATCCCCGGCGCGAAGGCCGTGATGCTCTGTTTCTTCTGCTACTGCGCGATCGAGCAGACCGTGGGCCTCTGGGCCAGCAGCTATCTGGTCAAGGCGCGGCTGGTGGACGAGATCACCGCCGCCCGGCTTGCAAGCCTCTTTTTCCTCGGCATCACCGGCGGCCGCGCGGTCAGCGGCTTTCTCACCTATAAGCTCAACGACCGGCAGATGATCCGCCTGGGCTTCGGCATCGTGGGCTTCGGCATCCTGTTGGTGCTGCTGCCGCTGGGCAACGCCTGCGCCTTCGCGGGCCTCATCGCCGTCGGCCTCGGCTGCGCGCCGATCTACCCCTGCATCATCCACTCCACGCCCGCAAACTTCGGCGCAGAGCGCTCACAGGCCGTCATCGGCGTGCAGATGGCCAGCGCCTATGTCGGCACCTCGCTGATGCCGCCCTTCTTCGGCTTTCTGGCTTCCTTCCTCGGCCTCGGCGTCTTCCCGCTCTATCTGCTGGCTCTGCTGGCGCTGATGGTCTGGATGCACGCAAGGCTCTGCCGCACGGTGGACGGCATAAAAGCTGAATCTATATAGACAGCATAAGCCCCCGGTCAAAGACCGGGGGCTTATGCTGACTGCGTTTACTGTGCTGAGATTTACCAGCCCAGGAGATCCCCGATCCGCTTGAAGAAGCCCGCGACCGAGGTCACGACCTTTTTGACGCTCTGCACGAAGCCGACCACCTGGGTCTTGGCCTCGGAGACCTTGTTGAGCGTGCCCTGGATATCCTCGACCCGCTTCTTCAGCGAATCCGGGTCCAGGCCCTCCAGCGAGCGGCAGAGGGAGATGAGCTGCCGGATCTGGTTGTCGGTCAGACTCACGTTGTAGCGGGCGGCGATGGCGACGATCTCCTGCCGGATCTGCTCGTCCGTCATTTTTCGCGTCTCGTCCAGCATCAGCTTGAGGTCGTTGACGATGGAGGTGGAGTCCATGCTGCCGATCTCCTGCGCCAGATCGCCGGTGATGGTCAGCTCCTGCGTGGAGACGGCCTTGGCTAAATCGTCCAGCTTCTTGCCGGTCATGTCCTCGTAGGCCTTGTATACGCCGGTCAGGGCCGCGGTGCCGCTGACCGCGAAGGGCGCGGCGACGACGATCCTCGCGTCGGTGATGCCGGCGGTGGCCAGCGCGCTCATGTACATCTCCGGCGTGCACCAGGTGATGTTGCTGGTGCTCACGTCCATATTGGCGCCCGCGGGCAAAAGCTCGACGTATACGCTCGAAATGGAGCGCGTGCCGATCAGCGCCGGGTCGACATAGCCCTGCAGCCACATGCGCTCCTCAGCGTTTGTGACCGTAAGCTCGATGACGCTGCCGCGCGCCACGCCGAAGGCCTGATAGACCGCGGCGATCTGATCCGGGCTCAAATCCGCGCCGATCACGGCGCGGCTCTGGTTGATCGTCGGCTGGCTCACGACCGTGCCGCCGGGGTTATCGGAGAAAGGCTCGTCCGAAATAATGATCACGTCCGCGACAGAGCCGTCGGCAAAGGCAGCGGGCATGAGACCGAGCAGCAGAACAGCCGAAAGAAAAAAGGAAATGAATCGCTTCATGGCATCGTCCTCCTTGGAACGCCGCTATGTTACCACGCAGCGGAACAGAAAGAAAGGCGATTTTGTGAATTTAAGAATTCTTCAGATATCATTATGTAAACTATAATATTGTAAACTCGTTACGTTAATTATATTATGTATATACTATTATGTCTATCTTTTTATGTTACCTATTTTATGTATATTATATTATGTAAATCTTCTTGCATAGCCGCAGGTACGGCAAAGCCGCTCCACGGCCCGTCTTTGGGAAAAACCGTCGTAGATCGCGCGGGCGCGGTCGGTTGACATAATCTCATCCAGCTCCTGCTCGAACAGATTGCCCAGCGGAATGGCCCCCTCGCGGTCCAGACAGCAGGGCACCACCGTCCCGTCGCAGAGGACGCCGACCTGATCCCGCAGGCCGTAGCAGAAACAGCGCTCCCCCAGCTCCGGCAGGGAGAGGTCCGGCCAGTCGAAGCGGTCGCCCGGCTCCAGCCAGATCCGCTCCGCCAGACGGAATCCGTTTCTGCTCCTGTCCCAGGGCTCCGGGAAGGCGGCCGCCAGCGCGGCGCGGATCTGCCCGTTCATGCTCTCCCAGCCGCCGCGGTTCCACAGACGGAACTCGCACAGCATCCCCGCCTTTGCCGCAGCAGCCGCAAAGTGCGTACAGCCGCGCAGATAGTCTGCGAGCTCCCCTCCCTCGTTGGCCTCGAAGGACTGTAGAGAAATATTCACCTTGTGCAGCGCGTGCGACGCCAGCAGAAGCGCCTGGCGCTCGGGAAGCAGCTTCCCGTTTGTGGTTAACATAACTCTGAACCCCAGCTCGTCCGCGATCGCGAGCAGAGACGCCAGCTCCGGGTGCAGCAGCGGCTCGCCCATCAGGTGGAAGTACAGGTACTGCGTGTGCCCGCGCAGCTTTCCGGCCAGCAGGCGGAACTCCTCCGCCGTCAGAAAACGCGCCGCGCGCCTCGTCCCCGGGCAGAAGGCGCAGCTCAGATTGCAGACGTTTGTAATCTCCAGATAGGCCTTGCGGAGCATGGCGCCGCCTCCTTTCGGTTCTCAAAAAAACGAAGAATCCCCCGCGCGGCCGAATGCCGTTCAAGGGATTCTTCGCTGCGCTCAGAATGACATATTTCAGTCAGAAGAACTGTTCCATCTCCCGGTCCTTAGCGGGAGTTCAGAAGGGCCTCTCCTTTGATTTTTCGCCTCGCAAGACGAAAAATAATTTACAATCTGTTTTTGACGGAGCTCCGCTTCGGCAAAAACACTCTGAGCCGAGTCGTGCGAGGCCTCGCGCCGACCAAACACGTCGCGTCCCCCGTGCGACGTGTGCGATAAGCGCGAGTCTCCCCTAACTGTTAAGTCCCCCGTGGGACTTAACAGTTAAAAGAGTCCGGGGAAGCCGCCCATGCCGCCCTGCAGCTTGGCCATGGACTCGTTGGTCTTGTCGTCGGCCAGCTGGATGGCGCCGTTGACCGCCGCGAGGATCAGATCCTGCAGCATCTCCACGTCTTCGGGGTCTACGACCTCGGGGTCGATCTCGATGGACTCCAGCTTGCGCGTGCCGACCATCGTGGCCTTGACCGCGCCGCCGCCGGAACTGAATTCAAACTTCGTCGACTCCAGCTCCTGCTGCATCTTCATGAACTCCTGCTGCATCTTCTGGGCCTGACGCATCATGTTCGCCTGATTGCCGCCGGGGAAGCCCCCGCGAAAACCGCCTTTTGCCATAACAGATTCTCCTATCGTATCAAAGATTTATATAAAATGTACTTCCTTGAATCCTCTGAGTTCTTCCACGCTGCGCTGGGGACGCGAGTCCTCACGCAGCTCGCCGACCAGCACGCGGATCTCCCGTCCCGTCAGGCGGGACGCCTCCTGCGCAAAGCTCTCCGTCACATCCTGGCGCTTGAAGCGCTCAAGCTTGAAGCCGGGCTGCACCAGCAGCTGCAGCAGATCGCCCTCAATTTTGGGGCGAACAATGTTCCTGTCGTCCAGAGTAAAGCGCAGCTCCATCGGCAGCCTGGGCTTTACTGCCTCGCTCAGTTCTTCCCAGTTCAGCTTGTGCTCGCCCGTCTGCGGCTCCGGTTTCTCCTCGGCAGCGAGCGCCGCCTCCTCGTCGACCGCTTCGGGCGGCTCCTCCGACGGATACCCGTCCGCTTCGGGCAGCTCATCGTCGCCCGGCGCCGGCGGCTCGTCCTGCGGAATGTTCGGATACTCATCCTCACAGGCCGCCTGCCGCGCGGGGATGCCGCGGGCCAGCTCCTCCTCCAGACGGGAAATGCGCGCCCGCAGACCGGATACGCCGTCCCCGCCCGCGTCGGTGCAGAGCGACACCAGGCACAGCTCCGCCGCCGTCTTGGGGTTGCCGGCGTCGCGCAGGCCGGCGATGGCCCGCTGCAGCGTATCCATCGCGGCCATCAGCTCCTCCGCAGTCAGCCGCTGGGAGAAGTATGCAAGCGTGGCCCGGTCGTAGCTGCCGGAGGCCAGCTCCATAGCCGCCTTGGGCGCCACGTGGAGCATCAGCGTGTCGCGCAGCAGGCCATTGAGCTCACCCAGCAGGGTCGCCGGGTCCTTTCCGTCCATCCACATGCCCGCAAATTCCTTGAGGACCGCCGCGGTATCGTGCTTGAGGATCAGATCCAGCATCCGGGCGATCCGCCGGTTCCCGGCGAGGCCCATCGTCGCGTAGACCGACTCCACGTCGATCTTTTCCGACACGGAGCACTGATCGAGCAGGCTCAGCGCGTCGCGCACGCCGCCGTCGGCCAGACGGGCGATCAGCTCCGCCGCGTCGTGGGAGAGGTCGAAGTGCTCCGCCTCGGCGATCTTCTCCAGATACGCCGCGATGCGCGGGGTATCGATCCGGCGAAAGCTGTGCCGCTGGCAGCGGGACAGGATCGTGGCCGGGACCTTCTGCAGCTCCGTGGTGGCGAGGATGAACATCAGGTGTGCGGGCGGCTCCTCGAGGATCTTGAGCAGGGCGTTGAAGGCGGGGGTGGAGAGCATGTGCACCTCGTCGATGATGTACACGCGCTTTTTCACCGCGGCGGGCGAGAACACCGCCTCCTCCCGCAGAGCGCGCACGTTGTCCACGCCGTTGTTGGAGGCAGCGTCCAGCTCCACCACGTCCATGATGGTGCCCTCGCTGATGCCGCGGCAGGCCGGGCATGTCCCGCAAGGGTTGCCGTCAACCGGATGCTCGCAGTTGACTGCTTTGGCCAGGATGCGGGCGCAGGTGGTTTTGCCGGTGCCGCGGGTGCCGATGAAGATATAGGCGTGGGAGAGACGACCGTTTTTGACCTGATTCTTCAGTGTCTCGGTGATATGCTCCTGCCCGACGACCTGGTCGAAGGTTTGCGGGCGCCATTTGCGATAAAGCGCCTGATACATGAGCACCGTCTCCTTTCCCTGATGATACTGTGCTTTTGCTTCATCCTCGATTGCAATATCAATTGTTTTTGGCACAGCTCTGCCGTGTCAAAAACACCCTGAGGCGAGCAAGGCGAGCCCTCGCGCCGACCAAGCGAGGCGCTCTCAAGCGCCGAGGGCGATAAGCGCGAGGATCTCGATTGTGAAACGCAGTTTCGCAATCGAAGAAAATGGCCCTTGACAAGACTGCACACCCGGCTCCGAATGCTGCGCTATGCCCGTTACGCCGGCAGCCGGCTCGGATCCGGCGACCTCGCGGCACAAGCCGAACACCGCTTAATGCTGCTCGGTTCCCCGCCTGACATGGTTCACGGGTCGACCTTGCGCGAGACCGGATCTTCAACGCTGCTTACCGGGGTCAGACGACACAGAACATACCCTCGGCCGGGAATTCGTCCCTGCTATAGCGGATTGCAGGTTACAGGGCACCGCTGGCTCCCCGACTAGTGCAGCCTTGTCAAAAGCCACGCACAGTATATTACTACAGAATCGGGAGAGAATCAAGTTTTTATTCCGAGGCGGGCTGTTTTTTTCTGCAAGTTCTTCTTTACAAATCCAAAATATGTGTTATAATAGCAAAGCTGACAAAAAAATGGGGGCATAGCTCAGCTGGGAGAGCGCCTGGGCCGGTTTTATTGCTTGTCTCATGGGGGCATGTACCTCACCCGTCAGCCGCGCGGTTCGCATCCGTTTGTCGAAAGCCTTGATAATTCAGCATTTTCAATCGAATATGGGGGCGTAGCTCAGCTGGGAGAGCGTACGGTTCGCATCCGTAAGGTCAAGGGTTCGAATCCCTCCGTCTCCACCAATCTTGGGAAGTCTGGTAACAGGCTTCCTTTTTTTGCATC
>CACYXC010000008.1 GCA_902778285.1 Oscillospiraceae bacterium
AGATTTGTGGCCGGTTTTCCACAGATCCTCGGTTTCTTTCGACTTTTAGGCCTGAAAAAGGGGCCGCTGCAAAACTTCCATTTTGCAACGGCCCCTTGAGCCTCCCTTGCCTAAAGGGAGGCGGCAGCGGGCCGAAGGCGAGCTGACGGAGGGATACCAAAACGCTGAACCTCATAGAGGGCGGCGATGGAAATCCCCCAGTCTGTCCGCTGCGCAGCCAGACAGCCCCCTTTAGGCAAGGGGGCCATAGGGAGTATCTGTCCCTGTACCGTGGCCGGCGGGAGCGCGATGCGCTCCCCCTGCGAACAATCTCCGCACATGGCGCAAAAAGCACCGGAAAGCCTTGGCTTTCCGGTGGTTTTCATCCGTTTTTCCGAATCAGAGGGCATTGATGGCGGCCTCGATCTTCTTGGCCACGTCCTCGGGGACGAGCTTCTTGCTGACGACGAGGTCGAAGATCTCGCCGCAGGTCTTCTTGTTGAAGAGCTTGATGGGGTACTTGCCCAGGTTGGGGGCGTTGTCGAGGATGATCTTTTTCACGGTGGGGTTGTCAAAGGCTTCTTTCACGGTCAGGCTTCTGAAATTCATAAGAATGCTCCTTTTCAGTTATTCGTCCGTACGGGCTTACCTGTATTGTATCACACTTGTCCCGCCGCGTCAATTTGCGCAAGAGAGGCTTCCGGTTCACCTCACAAGGGGGAGTTCAGAGGGGTGCTCCCCTCTGATTATCGCCTCGCAAGGCGAAAAATGATGCGATCGTTTTTTCCGGGGACATGCGCCTCGGGAAAACTCTTCCCGCTCCGCAAGTGTGCGAGCGGTCGTCCTCGCAAGCTCCGTATCGTCTCGCTTCCGTGCTTGGCACGAAAGCTCGTTCACTCCGCTGCTCGTCCTCTCAAATTCAAAGACTGATGCTTTGAATTTGGAAGGAAAACGGAAGGAGCGGATATGAAGCTTTATCGGCTCTTCGCAACCGGGAAAGCGGAATGAAGCGAGTTTCGTTTGACGCGCGAGTGCGCGCAGCGGAGTGCGATCCTTCTTGTTTCATAAAAATGACGTCAAGTCATTTTTGCGAAACGAAGCGAAGCACGGCCTCGGCGCAGCGCATCCCGTCCACCGCGGCGGAGGAGATGCCCCCGGCATAGCCCGCCCCCTCGCCGCAGGGGTAGAGCCCGGCGACGGCGGCGCTCAGATCCGCGCCGCGCAGGATGCGCACCGGGGAGGAGGAGCGGGTCTCCGGCGCGGTCAGCACCGCGTCGGGATCGTCGAAGCCGCGCAGCTTTGTCCCCAGCGCGGGGATGGCCCGCTCCAGCACGCCGCTGATGCGCTCCGGCAGCAGCTCGTGCAGCTCGCACCAGGTGACGCCGGGCCGGTAGCTCGGCTGCACCGCGCCGGGGCCGGTGCTCGGCACACGCGCCAGAAAGTCGCCCACGCGCTGGGCCGGGGCGCGATAGTTCCCGCCGCCGAGGCGGAAGGCCCTCCGCTCGATCTCCCGCTGCCAGACCATGCCCGCCAGCACGCCCTCGCCCGGAAAATCCTCCGGGTGCAGCGTGACCAGCAGGGCGGCGTTGGCGTTTTCCCCGTCGCGCTTCGAGCAGCTCATGCCGTTGGTGACGACGCCGCCCTCCTCGGAGGCCGCGGCGAAGACCTGTCCGCCGGGGCACATGCAGAAGCTGTAGGCGCTCGACCCGTCCGGCAGCCGGACGTTCAGGGAGTAGTCCGCCGCGGGCAGCTCTCCGCGCTCGCGTCCGTACTGCGCGAGATCCACGGCGGCCTGCCGGTGCTCGATGCGCACGCCCATCGAGAAGGGCTTGGCCTCCATGGGGATGCCCAGGGCGTGCAGCATCTCAAAGGTGTCGCGCGCGGAGTGCCCGACGGCGAGGATCAGGGCGCGGCAGGGCAGCGTCTGCGTGTGATTGACCTCCACGCCGCAGAGCCTGCCGTCCTCGATCCGAAGCCCGGTGAGCTTCGCGCCGAAGCGGACCTCCCCGCCGAGCGAGACGATCTCCCGCCGGAAGGCCTGCACCACGTCCACAAGGATGTCGGTGCCGATGTGCGGCTTGGCGTCAAAGCGCACGCTCTCGGGCGCGCCGTGGGCGGCGAACTGCTCCAGCACCCAGTGCAGGCGCGGATCGTGCGTGCCGGTGTTGAGCTTTCCGTCCGAGAAGGTGCCCGCGCCGCCCTCGCCGAACTGCACGTTGTTCTCCGGGTCCAGCGCGCCGCCCGCGCGAAAGGCCTCCACCGCGGCGAGGCGCGTCAGCGCGTCCTGCCCGCGCTCGAGCACGATCGGCCGCGCGCCGGCCTTTGCCAGCACCAGCGCGGCGAACATGCCCGCCGGGCCGAAGCCCGCAACGACCGGGCGCGTATCGGTCCTCACCCGCGGGATTTCGTATACGGGCGGCGCATAGTCCGAGACGTCCTTATCCCGGACGCGCAGTTTTCCCTCGACCTCGCACGCCACGGCGCAGACGTGGTGGATATCGTTCTTTTTGCGGGCGTCCAGCGACTTTTTGACAAGGCGCCATTCGCCGATGCGCTCCGGCGCGATCCGGAGCTTTTTCGCGGCCTTGCCGGGCAGCGCGTCATGGCCCTCGCCCGTTTCCAGGCGCAGATTGCGGATCAGGATCATCTTCCCAGCCTCCCGGCAAGCCTGCCGCTGGCCCAGGCCCACTGCAGGTTGTAACCGCCGCAGTCGCCGTCGACGTCCAGAAGCTCCCCGCAGACGAAGAGGCCGGGCAGAAACCAGCTCTCCAGCGTCTCGGGGTTGAAGCCCGCCGTGCGGATGCCGCCGGCCGTGACCTGGGCGCTGTCGAAGCCCTCGGTGCCGCGCACGGGCAGCGTGAAGT
The DNA here is from genome assembly GCA_902778285.1 of Oscillospiraceae bacterium. Classification (GTDB taxonomy): domain Bacteria; phylum Bacillota; class Clostridia; order Oscillospirales; family Oscillospiraceae; genus Limivicinus. Next base: position 2,844 of record CACYXC010000008.1, read on the forward strand.
CCGTGCAGGCGCGCGCGGCGCATCGAAGCTCGGCGTCCGTCACGCTCCCCAGCGGGCGATTGGCCTCGATCCCGGCGTACTTGACCAGCATGCGGCCGAGGCGGTTGTGGAGCATGCCGGTGAAGAGCTCCGAGACGGGCAGCTCGGGAAAGGTCTCCCGCCGGGCACGGAGCAGCGCGAAGGCGTCCGCCCCGTCGGGCAGGAAATCCGCGTGCAGCGTCAGCCCCTCGCCGCCCGCGGCTGCGGCGCGGGCGAGATCGAAGGCCGCGGGGCCGGAGACGCCTGTCTCTGTAAACTGCAGCTCGCCGCGGCTCTCGCCCAGCACGTCCTCCCCCGCCAGAAGGCGCACTCTCGCCTGCGTCCGCACGCCCTTGAGGGCGCGGGGATAGTCCGGCGCGGTCAGGATCTGCACAAGGGAGGGGCGCAGGGCCGTGCGCTTGTGGCCGAGGGGCCTGAGCAGCTCGTAGCCGTCGGACACGCCGCCGAGCTTCGCCCCCGCGGCGCCGCCGCAGGCGACGATCAGGAAGTCCGCGTCGACGCTCCCCTCGTCGGTGACGACGGCATAGCCCGCGCCTTGCCGCCGGATCTGCCTGGCCGGGCAGGCGCAGCGCAGCTCCACGCCGGCCTTCTCCAGCGCGAAGCGCAGCACGTCCAGCACCGAATTGGCGGAGTTCGAGAGGGGATAGACCCGCCCGCCGTACTCCTCCTCGGTCAGAAGCCCCAGGGCGTGGAAAAAGTCCAGCGTGTCCCGCGGCGTGAATTTTGCCAGCGCCGGGGCGGCGAATCCCGCCTGCTCGCCGTGGTAATTCTTGGGCGCGGCGCCGGTGTTCGTGAGGTTGCAGCGGCCGTTGCCGGTGGCCAGGAGCTTCCTGCCGATGCGCTGCTGCCGCTCCAGCAGGATCACGCGGTTTTCGCTGTTTTCCGCGGCGGTCAGCGCGGCCATGATGCCGGAGGCCCCGCCGCCGATGACGACGACTGTGTTCATAGCGCTTCCTTCTGCCCCGAGGGGGGCCGGTGCTTTTTTCCTTTTTTCAGCATCAGTATACCAACAGTTCTTAAAAATGGCAACGCCGCGTTGACAGCATTCCCTCTTGTGCGGTATAATAACCTGATTTTCTATGCATATCGGGAGACAAGCATGTCTTTTTCACCTTATCAAAAAGCACTGACCGTCTGCCTGCTGCTGGCAGCGATGCTGCTGAGCGCCTGCGGTGCCGCGGCGCGGGCGGAGGAAGAGGAGCTGGCGCCGCAGGAGGTCCAGATGGTGGTCACACCCGCGCCCACCGTCACCCCGCCGCCCACGCCCGAACCGCCGCGGGCCTCGCTGCGCATCACGGAAGTGATGGCAAAGAACCGGGCCACACTGCGGGACGAGGACGGAGATTTCTCGGACTGGATCGAGATCGAGAACTACGGCAAAACAGAAGTGTCGCTGGAGGGCTTTCGCCTGACGGACCGGGAGAACCGGCCGGGGCTCGCGCTCTCCGGCAGTCTTGCCCCCGGCGAGCGCCGGCTGTACTGGGCCTCCGGAAAGGATCGCGCTGAGGACGGGCACGGGGACTTCTCCCTTTCGGCGGAGGAGACCGTGAGCCTGATGGACCCCTACGGCCGCGCGATCTCCGCCGTCTCCGGGCTGAGCGAGCTGGCCGACCATTCCGTCTGCCTGGGGGAGGACGGCGCCTACGTCGAATGCCGCTACCCCACGCCCGGCCTGCCCAACACCCGGGAAGCCTATGACGCCTGGCAGGAGACGCTGAAAAACGATTCTCCCCTGCAGATCCACGAGGTCTGCGTATTCAACACCGGCGCCTCCGCCGAGTGGCGCCTGCGCGACAGCGACTGGGTCGAGATCAAAAACGTCTCGGATGCGGTGATCGAGCTGTCGGACTACTGCCTGTCTGACGACGGGGACGACTACGGCCTCTGGCACTTCCCCCAAAAGCAGCTGATGCCCGGCGCGCTTTATCTGGTGCGCTGCGACGATCTGAGTGCGCAGATCTACCAGGGCGACCCCTGCACCGGCTTCTCGCTGGACGCCGGGGCGGAGCAGCTCTATCTGTCGAAAACGGACGGTACGCTGCTCGACTGGGCCCCGCTGCGCGGCATCCCCTACGGCGGCAGCATGGGCCGTATGGACGGGGAGAACGGCTGGTTCTATTTTGCATCGACCACGCCCGCCGCGGAAAACAGCGGCGGCTGCCGCCGCGTCTCTGCGCAGCCGACGGCCAAATCGCCCGACGGCGTGTTCAACGGCGTCAAGAAGGTGAAGGTCGAGCTCGCGGCCGAGGGCGAGATCTACTACACGCTCGGCGACAAGGTCCCCACCGTGGACAGCGAGCGCTTTGACAAACCCTTCTCGCTGGAGAAGACGACCATCGTCCGGGCCATTGCGGTGGAGGAGGGCGCCCTGCCCAGCCGCCCCGCGGTCTTCAGCTATATCATCAACGAAAACCACGCGCTTCCGGTCGTTAGCCTGGTGGCCGACAGCACGAAGGATTTCGTCTGGATGTACGCCAACGGCACCAAGTACAGAGAGCTGCCCGCCACGATCTCCCTCTATGAGGAGGACGGGGGCTTCACGGTCCCCTGCGGCGTGCGCATGCACGGCGAGACCAGCCTGACGCTGGAAAAGAAAAACATGAGCATCCGCTTCCGCTCCGCCTACGGGCAGGACACGCTGCATTACGACGTCTACGACGGCGGGGTGGACAGCTTCCGGCATCTGGTGCTGCGCGCCGGGCAGGACTACTACGCCACGATCGTCAAGAACGCCGCGGCGCAGAATCTCTGCCTGCAGGCCGGCAACCGGGCCGTTACCGGGCGCAGCAGGTTCTGCATCCTCTACGTCAACGGCGAGTATCTGGGCATCTACAACCTGATGGAGAAAACCAACGAGCAGCTCTACGCCGACGTGATGGGCGTGAGCCCGGAGAGCGTCGAGGTCATCGAGTCCCAGGCTCCCGGCACCTCCTCCATTTACAACGACGTGTTCCTCTACTGCATGAACCACGACCTGAGCGTGCCGGAATACTATGAGCACGTCAAGGAGCTCGTGGACATCGACAGCGTGATCGACTGGATCGCGCTGGAGGGCTACTGCGCCAACACCGATCTGACCTTCGGCAATGTCCGCTACGCGCACTCCACCGAGGGCGACGGCAAGTGGCGCCTGATGTTCTACGATCTGGACGCCACCTTCTGGGACAGCACGGTGGCCTACGCCAACATGTTCGACGGCCTCGCGCTCTATTCCCGGCAGGTCGGCAACTTCCTCATCCGCCCCCTGCTCCGCAATCCCGATTTCCGGGACCGCCTGCTCAGCCGCACGGGGGAACTGCTGAAAACCGTGCTGTCGGCGGAGAACGTCACCGCGGAGTTTGACCGCCTCGCGGCGATCGTCGAGCCGGAGGTGGAGCGGGACTACGCCGAGCGGGGCATGAAGATCGACAAGTGGTATTTCGACCTGGACTACCTGCACGAGAAATTTGAAAATGACTTCTGGAACAAAAACTGCGTCAGTCAGATCTGCTATTTCCTGCAGCTGACGCCGGAAGAACGCGCACAATACTTCGGAGAGTGACCATGGGAGAGACCAGGCTCAGCTTCAAGCGATACGAAAAGAAATACCTGCTCTCCGCCGAGCAGTACGCGCGGCTGATGGAGAAACTGCGGGAGCATATCGAGCCGGACGAGTACTTTCAGAGCACGGTCTGCTCGCTCTACTACGACACGGCGGACTGCACCCTGATCCGCCATTCCATCGAGGCGCCGGTCTACAAGGAGAAGCTGCGCCTGCGCAGCTACGGCGTGCCGACGGCGGAGGACCCGGTGTTCGTGGAGCTGAAAAAGAAGTACAAGGGCATCGTCTACAAGCGCCGGGTGACCATGGCGGCGGCGGAGGCCGCGCGCTGGCTCCGGGGCGAGGGCAGACCGCCCGAGGACGGGCAGATGGAGCGGGAGATCGGCTGGGTCCTGCGGCAGAACCGCCCCGTTCCGAGGGTCTACATCGCCTGTGAGCGGACGGCCTGGCGGGCCGTGGACGATCCGGAGCTGCGCATCACCTTCGATGAGCGCATCCGCTGGCGGGAGAGGGATCTGGACCTCTGCGCCGGGAGCGGGGGGGAGCTGCTGACCGAAGAGGGGCAGGTACTGATGGAGCTGAAGATCCCGGAGGCGGCGCCGCTGTGGCTGGCCGGCCTTCTGAGCGAGGAGCGGCTCTTCCCCACCGGCTTTTCCAAGTACGGCACCGCGTACAAAGACCACATACTACAAGAACTGTTTGAGGTGACGCAACATGCTTAACAGCATTATCGGCAGCGAGATGAGCATCCTGTCCTTCCTGATCTGCATCTTTACGGCCATGGTCCTGGGCCTGCTGGCCGCCCTGGTCTTTGCGGGGGGCGGGGATCATCACTCCGCGCCCTTCCGCCAGTCCGTGGCCCTGCTGCCGCCGGTGGTGGCGCTGGTCATCATGCTCGTCAACGGCAATATCGGCGCAGGGCTGGCCGTGGCGGGGACCTTCGCGCTGGTGCGCTTCCGCAGCGCGCCGGGCAGCGCCAAGGAGATCACGGCGCTGTTCTTCTCCGTGGCCATCGGCCTTGCCTGCGGCATGGGCTTTGTGGGCTACGCGGCGCTGTTTTTCCTGGTGATGGCTGTGTACAGCCTGGCGCTGACCCGCTTCCGCTTCGGCGAGACGGCGGGCATCCAGCGCACGCTGAAAATCACCATCCCTGAAAATCTGAACTATGACGGGCTGTTCGACGACCTGTTCGAGCAGTATACCCGCCGCTGCGAGCTCGTGCGCGTGCGAACGACCAACATGGGCACGCTCTACGAGCTGAGCTATTCGATCGAGCTGCGCGATCTGACGCACACCAAGGAGTTCATCGACGCGATCCGCTGCCGCAACGGGAACCTGAACATCTCCTGCGGCCGGGAGGAAGACAGGGAGCTGATGTGATGAAAAAGACGCTTACGCTGCTTTTGTGCCTGAGCGTCCTGCTGCTGGCCGCCTGCGGTCAGGCGGGAGCTTCGGCAAAGAGCGCCGCGGAGGCCGCGAGCGCGGACAGCGGCACCTCTGTCGTCCTCACAGGGGACGGCGCGCAGATCCACGGCGGCGGCGTCAGGGCCGAGGGCGGCACAGTCACCGTGGGCGCCGTGGGCGAGTACCGCATCTCGGGCACGCTCAGCGAGGGTCAGATCATCGTGGACACCGGCGAGGACGCCATGGAGGTCACGCTGATCCTCGAGGGCGTCTCCGTCACCAACCCGCAGGGTCCGGCCCTTTGGGTCAAACAGGCCAAGAAGGTGACCCTGCGCCTGGCCGACGGCAGTGAAAACCTGCTCGTCTCCGGCACGGAGGCGGACCTGGCCGCGTACGACGACACGCGCAGCGGCGCGGCGCTCTACGCCGAGGACGACCTGAGCGTCGAGGGGGGCGGCAGCCTCACCATCCGCGGATATCTGAACAACGGCGTCACCTGCAAGGACGATGTGAAGATCAAGGGCGGAACGCTGGACGTGCTCGGCGCCAACAACGGCGTGCGCGCATCCGAGTCCGTCACGGTCTCCGGCGGCGCGCTGCGCATCGTCTCCGGCAACGACGGGCTGAAGACCAGCTCGGCCGAGAAGGCGGGCAAGGGCTTCATCGAAATCAGCGGCGGCAGCCTCTCGATCAGCAGCGGCGGCGACGCCGTGGCCGCGGTCACGGAGCTGCGCGTCTCCGGCGGCGAGCTGAAGGCCGAGACGCGGCAGGACCTGGTGGGCACCAACAGCCGCAAGGGCCTGAAGGCCGGCACGCTCGTGGAGATCTCCGGCGGGACGATGACGATCTCCGCCGACGAGGACGGCATCCACTGCGACGGCAGCGTGCGCATGAGCGGGGGCGAGGCGAGCATCATCGCCTCCACCGGCATCCAGGCCGGCGTCAGGGACAGCGGAGAGGGGGACATCCTGCTCTCCGGCGGCAGCCTCTTCGTGGCGGCGGTCAAGCAGGGATTGAAGGCCGAGGGCAGTATTGCGGCCGGCAATGAGCTGCTGGCGCTCTGCGGCTCGGAAAAGCAGGCGGAGCCTCTTGCGGGCGCTCAGGCCTGGATCCGCGCGCTCGTGAGCGGAAACGCGGGCGACGAGGTCATCGTCGGCGCGAGCGGCGCGAGCGTCACGGCCCCGCTGAACTTCAAGCTCCTGCTCCTCTCCTCCGCGGAGCTGACGCAGGGCGAAAAGACCGAGGTCTCCATCGCCGGGCACAGCTACCAGCTGACCGCGCGCTGAGCGCGCAAAAAACACGGCAGAGACAAGAGCCTGCGCGGGCGCGTCCCACGCCGGCTTTCCAGCTGTCGACAAAGTGTCGACAGCTGGAAAGGCGAAAACAGGAACCTTCGAAAAGGTTCCTGTTTTCGCCGAAATTGAACTGCGAGAGGGAATAACCAATCCCCTCTCGCGCTCTCCCCATGCGCGTCCAGCTTCTGTCGCAAGGCTTTGTATACAATCAGAAATCCGGCGTGGGCGTGTCCCGCGCCGGCTCTTTTTCGCCTCGCCGCAGACTGTCAAAAAAAAGACAGCGCTTTCCCGCGGGGAATGCGATTCTCCCCCTTGAATTTTAAGGTTAAATTTAGTATCATTATTGTTGCGTATGTTTTCAAATCTGCGGCAAAACGATCGCGGAACCCAATATATTGCAGGAAAAATGTTGCGATCCGCCTTTGGACCGCAACAGCTTGAGTTTTTGGAGGTATCACCATGTCGAACGTAGTACGCAGGATCCTCTCGATGGTCTTCGTGCTGGCCCTGCTGACGAGCCTGGCCGTGCCCGCATGCGCGCAGGGCAGCATCAGCGCCGCCGAGCCCGACGAATTCGACGAGCTCTTCACAGAGGGCGCCATCAGCGGCGTGGAGGACGACATCTTCGCCGAGAGCGCGCCCGCAGCGGAGATCTACGTCTCCGCCGCCGGCGATGATATGGGCTCCGGCAGCCGCGAGGAGCCGCTGGCCACCCTGGCCGCCGCGGCCGAGCTTGCCAACGCTGCGGACCGGGAGACGGTGTATGTGATCCTGCTGAGCGATCTGACCGTCACGAGGACGGCCCGTTTTCTCGGCAAAAACGTGATCCTCATGAGCGAGGAGGGCAGCGTGCTCGTCTCCCGCGGCAGCGGCTTTGAGACGGCATATGACGACCTGCGCGGCGCTTACCACCCGGCGATGATCGAGCTCGGCTCGCTGCAGGACGATAAGGCCGCGGGCGCCTCGCTGGCTCTGGACAATGTGATCCTGGACGACGCAGGCCTGCATGAGGGCGGCGAGTTCCTTGCCCAGAGCACCGATCCCGCCGCGGAGGTCAACAATCTCGACCGCGTGCAGGACGCCATCATCGCCGTGTACGGCGGCTCCCGGCTGACGATCGATCCGGGCAGTGAGCTGCGCAACTTCGGCGGCATGTCCGCCGTGCACGCCGTGGGCGGCGCCGTCACCGTGGAGGATTACAGCTTTATTCACGACACCGCCGCCGTCGACTCTCCCGCGGGGCTGAAGGCCATCTGCGCCGAGGGCGCGCAGGTCCGTATCGGCACCGAGGCCACGGTGATCGAACGCGGCGCCGTTCCGGAGGAAGCCGCTGACGAGACGGGCGAAGAGCCCGCAGAGGAGACGTCCGAAGAGACCGGCGAAGAGCGTGTCGAGGGGGCGTCCGAAGAGACCGGCGGGGAAGCGGCCGGGGAGACCGGCGAAGAGCCCGCCGGGGAGGCGTCCAAAGAGAATACCGAAGAAGCGTCCGGGGAGCCCGCCGGGGAGAGCGAATCTGCCGAACGTGCGCTCGCCGGCGAGGGCGAGTCCGCCGAGCTGCAGGACGGCGAGGACGAGGGCGGTTTCAGCTGGGACGAGCTGATCGGCGGCCTGACCGACATCATCTCCGATCAGATCCCGGAGCTGAGCCGCGACTTTATTGAAAATCTGCTCTCCGGCATGTCTGAGGACTTCCTGCGCGACCTGCTCAAGCAGCTGAGCGACGACACCGGCAGCATTCCCGACATCATCGGCGACCTGATCGGCGGCGGTACCGACATCCCCGGCATCCCCAGCATCAATCCCGGCAGCAGCACGCTCTCCTTCACGGCTCCCGAGGAGCTGGTCGAGAAGGAGGACGCTCCCTACAGGGTGCCCTACAAGGCCACCGTCAAGCTGCCCGATTCTCTGGTCACGGTCATCAATTTTGTGGGGATCGACAGTGTCGAGAGCGGCCGCATCAGGCTCATCTTCAAGCTTGACACGCGCCTTGACCCCGTGGCGGGCGAGGACGGAAAGATCTGCAGCATCACCGGCAGCCTGTTTGAAATCAGCGAGGAGAGCTACTCCGAGGCCGACCGCTCCGTCAGCGTGGCGCTGACGCTCAAGGACGGCTGGAAGGAGCACGGCGACGAGCTCGGCGAGGCGCTGGACCTGAAGTTCACGGCCAGCCTGCCCGACGCGAAGTTCGCGGTCGGCGAGACGCTGGTCTCCAGCGCGAAGATGGACAACTTCGTGTTCAAGGTCGGCTCCCGGATCTATGACGGCACCGGCGGCGATGTGGAGCTGAAGGCCGAGACCAGGATGCTCCCCGCCGAGGGCGCCTTCCTGACCTATGATATCAACGGCGGCGAGGGCGGCCCCGATCCCAATCCCGTCTTTGTGCGCGAGCAGACCGGCTATGCCCTCGAGAGCAAAAACGTCCCGACCCATGCGGACATCAAGGGCAAGCCCGTGGTCTTTCTGGGCTGGACCGCCGAGAAGGATACCAAAATCTACAGCCGCACGGACACCGCGCCCGAGACGATCAGCAAGATCGACGTGACAGCGGGCGAAGATGTTACGGTCTATGCGGTCTACGGCTGCGATGAGAACGGGGACGGCACCCCCGACGTCCGTCAGATCCTGGTGGAGCTGAGCTTTGATCCCAACGGCGGCAGCGGCGCGCCCGATCCCATCCTGGCCGTGGCCGTGGCGGGCATCGGCGCGAGCATCGACATCCCCGAGACCGAGCCCACTCTCAAATACTACACCTTCCAGGGCTGGAGCACAGATCCCGACGCCACCGAGGGCGAATACAAGCATGACGCCTCGAAGGCCTCCAAGCGGGACATCCTGATCACGAAGGACACCGCGCTCTACGCGGTGTGGAAGGAGAACCCGACCTACACCCTGTATTATAACGCCAACGGCGGCAGCGGCGCGCCCGCAGCCCAGAGCGGCGTGAGCGATGAAAACGACTCCGTCGAGCTGACCATCGCCTCCGGCAAGCCCACGCGCAGCGGCTACACCTTCCTGGGCTGGTCCGCATCCCGCGGCGGCGCCGCCAGCTACTTTGCCGGCAACAAGGTCAAGATCACGGGAGGCAACGTGACGCTCTACGCCGTGTGGCAGAAGGGCGGCAGCTCCTACGGCCCCGGCGGCGGCAGCAGCACCACCGCCCCCAAGACCGGCGATGAAGCGCCCATCGCGCTCTACGCGGCCCTGGCCGTGATCAGCCTCGGCGCCGTCGGCGCGGGCGCCTGGCTCATCCTGCGCAATCAGAAGAAAAAGAAATAAAGCAACAACATAGCATAAGCGGGACGCCCACGGCGTCCCGCTTCCTTTTTTGATTAACATACGATGTTTTATACTATTCCCTGATAGAAAGTGCAATTAGATTTCCAAGCAGAGTTTGCGCCAGACAAGGCGCCTTCCGCAGAGCATAATGGAGATATATGGTCAAGGAAGGCAACGCAGTATGGCACAAATTCTGCCGGAAAGATTTTGCAGTTTTTATTAGGGGATAGTATTATCTGTTCGCAAGACATGAACTGCACAATGCGCCCCCATTCTTTCTTTTCGTCTTGCCGAAAAGAAAGAACGCGCCGCGGCGTCAGACGAAGCTCGTTTCGCACCGCTTCCACGGTTACTGTAAGAGCCGTGAAAGCTATGCATCCACTCCCTCCGTCTTCCTTTCCAAAATCAAAGCAGCCGCTTTGATTTTGAGAGGACGAGCAGCGGAGTGAGTGAGCTATCGAGCCTGCGAGGAAGCGAGTCGATACGGAGCTTGTGAGGACGACGCGCCGCTGCCCGGGCAGCAACCCGACATCGGGCTGTCGGGGACGCCAACCCCTACGGCAGAAAAGTCGGTTTGTGCTTCGTAGGGGACGGCGTCCTCGACGTCCCATTTTTTCGCCCGGCGAGCCAACGGTCGCACGTGCGGGAGAACACGCGTGAGTCGTACGATGCTGGCCCGGGAATGGCATTTGCGGCAAGGCGGTCTGTAAGAACCGCTTCTTTCCACGAGAGGAAAGAAGCGGTTCTTGAAATGACCGGCTTATGTCTTGCAAACAGATAGAGCATATGCGATCCCTCACGTGACCAGCGCGCCGAGGGTGAGGATCCCGCGCACGCGCGCGTAGATCGCGTCCAGCTCGCCGATGGGCAGGGGATTGACGCCCCGCCCGAGCTCCAGCGTGAAGCCCGGGCGGCGGTAGTCCTGGATGAACCAATCCTTGTAGCCCGCGAAGCCGGAGGCATAGGGCGTATCCTCCGCCGCGTAGCCCGACAGGTCGGAAAACAGCCCGGCGATCTGCTCCGCGCCGGGCACCTCGAGATCGAGATACTTCCAGTAGATGAGCTCCCCCTGCGTGTGCAGCGAGAGCGTCAGCGCGGGATCGAAGGCGCGCGTACAGGCGTAGAGCGCGCGGCTCTCCGGCGCCTCCAGCGGGGCGGAACCGACATAATCCGCCGGCGCGGGCGAGGTGATGCCGAGGGCGAACTTGTTCTCTCGCGCCTGCTCCCAGCCCGCCGGATACTGGAGATTGAGGTCCACGCCCTGAATGTTGGCCTTCCAGCCGTCCGGGAAAGGGAAGCGCGGCCAGCGCGCGGCGATGCGCCGGGCCTCCTCATAGGCGCGCCCCTCCCGGAGCTCGCCGGTGCAGAGGTCCATCCCGTCGGGGTTGACGGCCGGGACCAGCAGGATGCTCGCATAGTCCAGGATCTCGGACGCCGCGGTGCCGAGCAGAGCGCCGTCCTCCGCCGCAGCCCGGCCCAGCTCCTCGGCGAAGCGCAGCAGCACCGGCGTGGTGATCCACTCGTTGGCGTGGTGCTCGGCGTTGTAGAGCACGCGGTTGACGCCCTGACCCAGCAGCAGGCTGCGGATGGGCCGACCCAGAACGCTCCGCCCGATCGTGCCCGCGCGGAAGAAGGGGTAGCGCGCGGCCAGTCCCTCCACACAGAGCTCCGCCAGCGCCGAAAAAAAGTCGATATCCGTCGGCACCACGGGGAAGTTCAGCGGCACCGTGAGCATGGCCCCGAGCGGGAGGCTCTCCGGCGCGAGGGCGGGATTGGCGCTGCGCAGCGCGTCGAGGGAGACGCCGTAGAGCCGCGAGATCGACCAGAAGCTCTCGCCCCGCTGTACCCGGTGCGTCAGGTAGCCGGTATACCACGGGCGCAGCGCCCTGTGCGTCAGCGCGCCCGCCACGCCGTCCGGCCGCAGATCCATCTCCCGCTGAAAATCCCGCAGCGCAGCCGCAGTGACCGGACCGAAGCGCCCGTCGCGCCGGAGCGGGCCGAAGCCGGCCCGGTCCAGCGCCAGCTGCAGCAGCTGGACCGCCGGGCCCCGGCTTCCCTCGCGCAAGATCCTCATACGATCCCTCCCAATGCCGTTTTTCCACAATGTATGCGCGCAGCCAAAAAAAGATGCACGAGAGAGGAAAGAAAACAGAAAAATACTTTGTAAACATTGACAGTGGCGGCCCGCTATTTTATAATCAAGCCATACTGCAAGGCAGTAATATTTAAGGAGGAAAACACAATGAAAAAGATCTTCGCGCTTCTTCTTGTCCTCTGCATGATCTTTGCGCTGTCCGCCTGCGGCAAGAGCGGCGGCACCACTTCCAGCGAGGCTCCCGCCGCCGAAAGCGGCGAATTCAAGCCCGACGGCCCCGTCACGCTGATCGTCGCCTACAAGGCCGGCTCCGGCACCGACGGCCCCGCCCGCATCCTCGCCCAGTTTGCCGAGAAGTACATTGGCCAGACTGTCGTCGTCGAGAACGTGGACGGCGGCTCCGGCTCCATCGGCTGGTCCCAGCTCGCCGCGGCCGATCCCGACGGCATGACCATCGGCGTCATGAACCTGCCCAACTTCAACAACTCCATCGTCAACGAGCTCGGCACCTACACCACCGCCAGCTTCAAAGCCATCTGCAACCATGTGACCGAGACCTCCATCGTCATCGTCCGCGCCGACGACGACCGCTTCCCCGATCTGGACGCGCTGGTCGCCTACGGCAAGGAGCATGACGGCGAGCTGAAGGCTTCCACCAACGGCGCCAAGGCCTCCAACCACATCGGCGCGCAGGCCTTCGCCAACTCCGCCGGCTTCAAGTACATCGACATCCCCCAGGGCGGCACCGCCGACCAGCTCCTCTCTCTGCGCAACAAGGAATCCGACTTCACCGTCGTCAAGCTCGGTGACATCGCCGGTCAGGAGAGCGCCTACCGCGTGCTCGGCATCTTCGCCGCCGAGCGCGACTCCCGCATTCCCGACGTTCCCACGCTCGCCGAGAAGGGCCTGTACGACCAGTGGCTGGGCTCCTCCCGCGCCATCGTGGCCCCCGCCGGTGTGAGCGATGCGGTCATCGGGTTCTATGAGGAAGCCCTCAAGAAGACCATGGAAGATCCCGACTACCTCGCCGCTGCCTCCAGCTTCGACACCAACTTCCAGGATCATGCGGCGACCGCCGCGCTGATCGAGCAGCAGCAGCAGTTCGCCGAGAGCCTCGGCGCCGAGTTCTGGGGCGAGTAATCAGCCTTCCGGGGACCCGGACAAGCTGTCAGACGCAAATCGAAAAAAGAAAGGGCAGGTCTTCTCCTGTCCTTTCTTTGAGAAAAGAGAGTTTCATAAAAGGAGGGATTGCCTCTTGAAAATGAGGAAGACGGATCTCGGCGTCGTCGCCTTCATGTATCTGGTCTGCGCGTATTTCTACTCGCAGACGATCACCTTCAAGGCCGACAGCCAGACCTACCCCAAATTCACCATCATCCTGCTCTTCGCCCTGACGACGCTGTACCTGCTGCAGATGGTCGTCGCGGCCAAAAAGCACGGTGTGGAGAGCGGCGTGAAGGAGGTCTTCAAGGACTTCCAGCCCGCGCAGTTCTTTGTCTGCCTGCTCGGCGCGATCCTCTATGTCGTTCTGATGCACTTCTTCGGCTTCTACATTTCGACGGTCATCTTCATGGCGGCGGTGCTGCTGTACCTGCGCGTTCCCGCGCTGTACACGGTGATCGCCATCGTTGCCATCGTCGCTCTGGTCTACTTCGCCTTCGGCAAGTTCCTGGGCGTGAGGCTCCCCGTCGGCACCGTGATCAAGGCGCTGCGCTAAAGGAGGACGACGAAAATGCTTGAAACCTTAGGCCTGATGGGCGCAGGCTTTATAAACGCCCTCACTCCCATTAACCTGCTGATGATGGCCGGCGGCGTCGCGATGGGCATCATCATCGGCTGCATGCCCGGCCTTTCGGCGGCCATGGGCGTTGCGCTGATGCTGCCGCTGACCTTCACGATGAAGGCCGAGACCGGCCTGATCGTCCTCGGCGCCATCTACTGCGGCGCCATCTTCGGCGGCTCCATTTCCGCCATCCTGATCCATACGCCGGGCACGCCGGCCTCCGCCGCCACCGCCATCGAGGGCTACCAGATGACCCTGCGCGGCAAGGCGGGCAAGGCGCTCTTCACCGCCTGCTACGCCTCCTTCTGGGGCGGCCTTTTAAGCTGCATCTCCCTGTACTTCTTCGCCCCGCTGCTGGCCCAGCTGACGCTGAAGTTCCGCTCCGCCGAGTATTTCTGGCTGTCGATCTTCGGCCTGACCATCATCGCGGGCGTCTCCGGCAAGTCGATCGTCAAGGGCCTGATCTCCGGCGCCTTCGGCCTGCTGCTGTCCACCATCGGCCTTGACCCGGTCACAGGCGCCAAGCGCGTCATGTTCGGCCAGGCCTACTTCGCCGAGGGCATCAACACCACCTGCGCCCTGATCGGTCTGTTCTCCATGTCCCAGGTCTTCATCCTGGCGGAGAAGAAGATCACCGCGCGCGCCCAGGCCACCAAGTTCACCGACAAGATGAGCCTGACCCGGGACGAGCGCAAGCTGATCCGCCCGACGATCGTCCGCTCCTGGCTGATCGGCAACATCATCGGCATCCTGCCCGGCGCCGGCGCCGCCATCGCCTGCTTCCTGGGCTACAACACCTCCAAGCAGTTCTCCAAGCACAAGGAGATGTTCGGCAAGGGCTCCATCGAGGGCGTGGCCGGCTCCGAGGCGGCCAACAACGCCGTCACCGGCGGCTCCCTGATCCCGACCCTGACCCTGGGCATCCCGGGCGAGTCCGTCACGGCGGTGCTGATGGGCGGCCTGGTCATCCAGGGCCTCGCCCCGGGACCCGAGCTCTTCGGCAAGTACGCGCCCATGACCTACACCTTCTTCGCGGGCTTCGTGCTGGTGCAGTTCTTCATGCTGGGCATCGGCCTGCTGGGCTGCCGCGGCTTCGCGCAGATCTCCCGCCTGTCCGACGCGATCCTGATCCCCTGCGTGACGGTGCTGTGCTGCGTGGGCTCCTACGCGATCCACAAGAACATTCTCGACATCGTGGTCATGATGACCTTCGGCGTCATCGGCTACCTGATGCGCAAGTTCGACCTGAACACCGCCGCCGTCGTGCTGGCGCTGATCCTCGGGCCCATCGGCGAGAAGGGCCTGCGCAACGCCCTCAAGTCCTCCGGCGGCAACCCCGCCATCCTGTTCTCCTCCGTCGTGTGCTGGGTCCTGATCGGCCTGTGCATCGTCGGCATCCTCTCCCCCATCTTCATGGCGAAGCTGGAGGCGAAGGCCGAGAAGGAGGCAGTCGCCGGAACCGAAGAGGACGTGGAGAAGCTGACCGAGGAAGACTCCGTCTGATCTCCGCCCCCATATGCCCCAACGCCCCGCTGCAAAGCGGGGCGTTTTCCAAGCCGTCGACAAAGTGTCGACAGCTTGAAAAGCGAAAATGGGAGCGTCTGGAAAAGCGCCCATTTTCGCATGGATTGAACGTGAAGAGGGGCATACCCTCCCCTCTTCACAATCACCCCATGCGTCTCCAACCTTGTCCGCACAGGTTTGCCGACAGTCAGAAACGCCCCGCGGTATCCGCGGGGCGTTTTCCAAGCCGTCGACAAAGTGTCGACAGCTTGAAAATCAAAAAATGAGAACTCCCCAAAAAGTTCTCATTTTTGAGTATATCAATCGCGAGAGGGAATAACCAATCCCCTCTCGCGCTCTCCCCATGCGTCTCCAACCTTGTCCGCACAGGTTTGCCGACAGTCAGAAACGCCCCGCAGTATCCGCGGGGCGTTTCCGTTTGTCGGCAAAGCGCGCTTCTGTCATCCTGAGCGGAGCGAAGCGGAGTCGAAGGATCTCAAAAACTTCGTCACCTGAGCAGTTAATGAGATCCTTCGTCACTTCGTTCCTCAGGATGACAGCGCTGTTGTTGATTGAGCAGACTTTGTCGACAGCTTGCCGCCCCGCCGCAAAGCGGGGCGTTTTCCTTTGCGCGTGCATGGACCACGCTTTTTGTTGACTTCAAGGCGCGGCTATCGTAAAATAAAAGTTACGATATTGGAAGTGTTTTCGGCTTTTCCTTCGGCGGGAGGCGCTTTCAAGCGCGGAAAAACAAACGGGAAAGGACGGATCTGCATGTCGAAGGAGGACAAAGAGACCAAACGGGAGGAAAAAGCCCGGCAGAAGGCGGAGCTCAAGGCGCTGCGCGAAAAGCTGATGGGCCAGCAGCAAGAGATCCGGGCCAAGGGCCTGCCGATCATCGTGCTGGTGGAGGGCTGGGCGACCGCCGGCAAGGGCAGCCTCATCAACGAGCTCATCAGTGAGCTCGACCCGCGCTTTTACAACGTCACCACACACAGGATCGACCCGGAAGCGGAGTCGCGCTATCCCTTCCTTTACCCCTACGCCAGGGCCATCCCGGAAAACGGCAAGATCATGATCTACGACGCCGGCTGGATGGAGGACTGCGTGCGCAAGCTGATGCGGCGCGAGATCACAAAGGACGAGTACAAGAACCGCGTGCGCGCGGTCAATGAGTTCGAGCGGCAGCTGCGCGACGGCGGCTACCTGATCCTCAAGCTCTTCCTCGACATCGATCAGGACGAGCAGCGTAAGCGCATCCGCGCATTCCGGGAAAACTTCGAGACCGAGTGGCGCGTGTCGGCGGATGATCTCTGGCAGCACAGGGAGTATAAGCTGTTTCGCGAGACCTACGAGGCCTTCATGGACAAGACCGGCAAGCTCATCCCCTGGCACGTGCTGGACGGCGGGAAGAAGACCGCCTCGGCCTGTGAGGCGCTGTGCCTGCTGACGGACATGATCGACAAAGCGCTGGAGAAGGGCCGCTACGTGGGCAAGCCCTTTGAGGAGGACTTCCCGCTGCGCAAGATGCCGAAGCTCGCCGCGGTGGACCTCTCCCCGGCGCTGACGGACGAGGAGTACCGCGAGCAGCTCAAGAAGCTGCAGAAGCGCCTGGGCGAGCTGCACAACGTCATTTACCGCAAGAAGATCCCGGTCATCCTCTGCTACGAGGGCTGGGACGCCGCCGGCAAGGGCGGCAACATCCGCCGCATCGCCCGCCCGCTGGACCCGCGCGGCTTCGACGTCAAGCCTATCGCCTCGCCCGAGCCGCACGAGCTGGCGCGCCAGTATCTGTGGCGCTTCTGGACGCGGCTTCCCCGCACGGGCCATATCTGCATCTTCGACCGCACCTGGTACGGGCGCGTCATGGTGGAGCGGCTGGAGGGCTTCTGCTCGGAGGACGACTGGAAGCGCGCCTACAACGAGATCAACGAATTCGAGCGCCAGCTCACCGACTGGGGCGCCGTGGTGCTGAAGTTCTGGATCCACATCGACCAGGACACCCAGCTCGCGCGCTTCAACGACCGGCAGAACACCCCCGAGAAGCAGTGGAAGCTGACCGAGGAGGACTGGCGCAACCGCGAGAAATGGCCCCAGTACGAGGAGGCCATCGACGAGATGCTGCAGAAGACCAGCACCGAAAACGCCCCCTGGTTCATCATCGAGTCCAACGACAAGAAATATGCCCGCATCAAGACGCTGAACATCGTGATCGACGCGCTGGAAAAAGCGATCGAGGCGCGCCTGGCGTAAGAAAGAGACTGTCATGGCAACGAAAGAGAAAAAAAGCGAAAGCGAGAAACCGGCCGCGCCGGAGAGCATCTTCCTTAACCGCGAGCTGAGCTGGCTGGCCTTCAACCTGCGCGTACTGCAGGAGGCCGCCGACCCCGCCGTCCCCCTGCTGGAGCGGCTGAAGTTTTTGATGATCTACCAGTCCAATCTGGAAGAGTTCTACCGCGTGCGCATCGGCATCATGACCCACCGGCTCCTGCTGACGCCGGACAAGGCCGATCCGCTCTCCGGCATGCTGCCGGATGCGACGATCAACGAGGTGCTGCGCGTCACGCGGGAGCAGCAGGCCCTGATGGAGAGCATCTGGAAGGGCATCCGGGAGGAGCTGCGCGAAAACGGCGTGGACGTGCTGGACTTCAAAAAAGTCAGCAAGGTGGACGGGCTGATGAGCAAGAAGCTCTTCGGCGACATCCGCGGCATGCTGGATCCCCGCGTGATCGACATCAACGATGGCCTGCCCTTCCTGTGGAGCGGGGAGACCTATGTGATCGCCTTCCTGGGCCGGGGCACGGAGCAGAAGCTCTGCATCCTGCCGCTGAGCCGGGTGCCCTCCTATCTGAGCTTCGAGATCGACGGCTGCCAGAAGATCGTGCTGACCGCCCAGCTTGTACGGCATTTCCTGCCGCTGCTCCTGAAAAAGGAGAACATCCTGCAGTCCGCCGTCATCGAGGTCACCCGCAATGCGGACGTGTTCCTCTCCGACGTGCAGGAACACGCGGACGACGATCTGCGGCAGAAGGTCTCCACCATGCTCACCAAGCGCAAGCGGGAGATGCCCGTGCGCGTGCGCATCTACGGCAAGCTCTCGGATCCGGCGAAGGCGCTGCTGGTCAAGAAGCTGCGCGTGCCGGAGAGCCGGGTCTTCACCCAGAACGTGCCCTTCGACCTGTCCTTCCGCTCCTGTATCGGCGGGCCGGAGAGCTTCCGCTACGAGGAGCGCAGGCCCGCGAGGGATATCGGGCTGAAAAAGGGCGAATATTTCTCCTATATCGAAAAGCACGACCTGCTGATGAGCTTCCCCTTCCAGAGCATGATGCCCTTCGTGGACCTCATCTACGAGGCGGCGGACGACCCGGAGGTCCTGAGCATCAAGATCACGCTCTACCGCATGTCCGGCAGCAGCAAGATCGCGGCCGCGCTGGCCTATGCCGCCGACAAAGGGAAGGACGTGCTGTGTCTTCTCGAACTGCGCGCACGCTTTGACGAGCAGAACAACATCGACTACTCCGAGATGCTGGAGGACGCGGGCTGCCGCGTGATCTACGGCCTGCCGGAGCACAAGGTGCACAGCAAGCTCTGCGTCATCACCCGCCAGCACGGCGGCAACTTCACCCGCATCACCCAGGTCGGCACCGGCAACTACAACGAGGTCACCGGCGAGCAGTATACCGACCTGTCCCTCATCACCGCCCGCGAAGACGCGGGACTGGACGCGGAGGCCGCCTTCGCCGCCCTCCTCAACGGGGAGCTTCCGCCCGAGGCGAAGAGCCTCTGGATCGCGCCGCTGAGCTTCAAGAGCCGCGTGATGGAGATGCTGGACCGGGAGATCGCCAAGGGGGAGAACGGCCGCGTCGCCATCAAGGTCAACGCCCTCAACAATATGGAAATGATGGAGAAGCTCATCGAGTGCTCCCAGGCGGGGGTAAAGGTGGAGCTCTTCATCCGCGGCATCTGCTCCCTGCGTCCGGGCGTCCCCGGCATGACGGAGAACATCACGGTGCAGAGCGTGGTCGGCCGCTGGCTGGAGCACTCGCGCATCTACAGCTTCGGCGAGGGGGAGGAGCAGCGGATCTTCATCGGCTCCGGCGACCTGCTCAACCGCAACGTGGAGCGGCGCGTGGAGGCCTTCATCGAGGCCGTCACGCCCGACACCCGCGAGCAGCTCAACCGCGTGCTCGACGCGCTGCGCGAGGACCGGGAGAAGTCCCGCCGCATGCTGCCCGACGGCAGCTACGTCCGCGACGAGGGCGGCGAGGGCACGTCCTCCCAGGAGGCGCTCTACCGCTATTTCAGCGCCCGCAGGGTCTCGGCGAACGAGCCCGAAGCGGAGATCGAAGAGCAGGAGACCGAGGCGCCTGAGAACACAGAGCGCGCCGCGCAGCCCGGCGGCATTCGCGGCTGGCTGAGAAGTATTTTTCATTAAACGATAAAGGAGGCTCCCGGCATGCCCGAAAGCTACAACATCTGTCTGGACGTGGGCGGCACCAAGGTGCTCGGCGCGATCTTCAACGAGAAGGACGAGATCATCTACCGCCTGAAAAAGCGCTCCAAGAGCGGCGGCGAAGGCACCGCCGACGTGGAAAAGGTCATCATCGACGTGGTCGAGGAGATGATCGCGGAATCCGGCATCGACCGCAAAAAGCTCAACGCCATCGCCTCCTGCGCCCCCGGCGTCATCGACCAGGACACGGGCGTGGTGCTCTTTACGCCGAACCTGCCCTGGCGCAACTACGACCTGGCCGGGGCCATGCGCAAGAAATTCGGCGTGCCCTTTTATGTGGGCAACGACGTGAACCTCGGCGTGCTGGGCGAGTATCAATACGGCGCCGCCAGAGGCTACAAAAACGTGGTCGGCTTCTTCGTGGGCACCGGCATGGGCGGCGGCCTGATCCTCAACGGCGAGCTCTACACCGGCCACCAGTTCAAGGCCGCCGAATACGGCCACATGATCCTCGACCCGGAGGGCCCGCTGTGTAACTGCGGGCAGCGCGGCTGCCTGGAGGCCTTCTCCAGCAAGCAGGGCATGACGGCCTACATCCGCCAGCAGCTCTCCCGCGGACGCGAGAGCATGATGGCGGAGGCCGTGCAGGAGGGCGTCTTCCGCTCCAAGAAGCTGAAAAAGGCCCTCGCCGCCGGCGATGAAGTGGCCATGGAGGCCGTGGACCGCGCCTGCCACTATCTGGCCATCGCCACCGGCAACATGATCAACACCTTCTCCCCGGACCTGGTGCTCTACGGCGGCGGCGTGATCGAGGCCGTGGGCGAGATCTTCCTGGAGAAGGTGCTCAAAGAGGTGGACCGCTACTGCATGACCGCCATCCGCCCGACGGTGGACATCAAGATCGCCGAGCTCGGCGACGACTCCATCCTCTACGGCGACCTGGCGCTGATCAAGGGACTGTAAGCGGGCGCTGCGGCGTAGGGCCGACCATTGGTCGGCCGCGTGCGAGAGGAAGGCAGCAACGGACGAGCGATGCTCGTCCCTACGTCCGTCTTCCTAAGGACGGCGGCCCCTTGCCTAAAGGGGGCTGGCTGGCCGCAGGCCAGACTGGGGGATACAGATTGAAAGGAGAGGCAAAAGAAATGGTAGACAATTACGGACGCAGCATCACCTATCTGCGCCTTTCCGTGACGGAGCTGTGCAACCTGCGCTGCCGCTACTGCATGCCCGAGGACGGCGTGTGCAAAAAGCGGCACGAGGAGATGCTGACGCAGGAGGAGATGCTGACGGCGATCCGCGCGGCGGCCTCGCTCGGCGTCACGAAGCTCCGCATCACCGGCGGCGAGCCGCTGGTCAAGCCCAACATCGTCGAGCTCTGCCGGGAGGCCGCGGCCACGCCCGGCATCGAGGAGCTCTGCCTGACCACGAACGGCACCCTGCTGCCGCGGCTGGCGGGCCCCCTGAAGGCGGCGGGCGTCCATCGGCTGAACATCAGCCTCGACACGCTCAACGCCGACAAGTACCGATTCATCACGCGCCGCGGCGAGCTGGAGCAGGCGATCGCGGGCATCGAGGCGGCGCTGGACGCGGGCTTTGACAAGATCAAGCTCAACACCGTGCTCATCGGCGGCTTCAACGACGACGAGATCCCGGCGCTGGCCGATCTCACCCGGCGCTGGCCGGTGGATCTGCGCTTTATCGAGCTCATGCCCATGTACGACAGCGGCGACTTCGGGCCCGAGGCCTTCCTGCCCTATACGGTCGTCACCGAGCGCCTGCCGGAGCTCCAGAGCGTCGCGCAGGACGGCGGCGTGGCGAAGCTTTTCCGCCTGCCGGACGCGCAGGGCCGCATCGGGCTCATCAGCCCGGTCAGCGCGCACTTCTGCGCCGCGTGCAACCGCATCCGCCTGACGGCGGACGGCAGGCTCAAGCCCTGCCTCCACTCCGCCGACGAGATCTCCCTCAAGGGCCTTGACGAGGACGGCATGCGCGAGAAGATCCGTGAGGCCATCCTCTCCAAGCCCCAGTGGCACGGCGAGCTCAACTACTACGAGCGCAGCCGCGCCCACCGCAACATGAACCAGATCGGCGGCTGAGGAGTTTTCAGTGTTCAGTTTTTAGTTTTCAGACGACGAAAGATCAGAAAACCGGCGCATACGCAGCAGCGTATGCGCCGGTTTTTCTCAAAACGCAAAACTCAGCTCTCAAAACGCTTCTTCCATTCCTTGATCTGCTCGAGCCGGTCCTTGAAGCGGGTCTCCAGGCCCTGGTCGGTGGGGCGGTAGTACTCTCTGCCCAGCAGGGAGTCGGGCAGGCAGCGCATGTCGGTGAGCTTTTCCTCCGTGTCGTGGGCGTACTGGTAGCCCCTGCCGTAGCCCAGATCCTTCATCAGTGCCGTCACACCGTTTCGAATGTGCAGCGGCACGGGGTCGGCCAGCTGCTCCAGCGCGTCCTTCTTCGCGGTCTCATAGGCCACGTACAGGGCGTTGGACTTCGGCGCGAGGGAGAGATAGACCACGGCCTCCGTCAGGTGTACCGTGCATTCGGGCATGCCGATGGCGTGACAGGCCTGGAAGGCCGCCACGGCGATCTCCAGCGCCCGCGGGTCGGCAAGGCCGACGTCCTCGCTGGCAAAGCGCGTCACGCGCCGGGCCACGTACAGCGGGTCCTCCCCGGCCTCGAGCATGCGCGCGAGCCAGTAGACGGCCGCGTCCGGGTCGGAGTTGCGCATGGATTTGTGCAGGGCGGAGATCAGGTTGTAATGCTCCTCGCCGCTCTTGTCGTAGAGAAGGGACTTGCGCGAGGTGCACTGCTCCACCGTCTCGCGCGTCACGGTGGTGACGCCGTCCTCCAGCGCGCCGTTGAGCACCGCCATCTCCAGCGTGGAGAGGGCCGTGCGCGCGTCGCCGTTGGCAAAGCGGGCGATGAGGCCCAGCGTGTCGCCGTCGATCTCGATCTTCTGCCCGCCGAAGCCCTTCGGACTCGTGAGCGCCCGGCGCAGAAGCTCGGTCAGCTCCTCCTCGCTCAGCGCCTTGAGAACGAAAACCTTGCAGCGCGAAAGCAGCGCCCCGTTGACCTCGAAGGAGGGGTTTTCCGTGGTGGCGCCGATGAGGATGATGCTGCCCTTTTCCACAAAGGGCAGGAAGGCGTCCTGCTGGGCCTTGTTGAAGCGGTGGATCTCGTCGACGAAGACGATGGTCTTCTCGCCGAAGCGGCGGTTGTCCTCCGCCTGCTGCATGACGGTGCGGATCTCCCTGATGCCGCTGGTGACGGCGGAGAAGTTGATGAAGCTGGCGCGCGTCTGGTTGGCGATGACGTTTGCCAGCGTGGTCTTGCCCACGCCCGGCGGCCCCCAGAAGATCATCGAGGAGACCATGTCCTGCTCGATGATGCGGCGCAGGACCTTGCCCGGCCCCAGCAGATGCCGCTGGCCCACGATCTCGTCGATGCTCTGCGGCCGCAGACGGGCGGGCAGGGGCTGGCTCAGCTCCGCGCCCAGCATGCTCATTTGCTCGTTCATTCTTGTGCTTCGCCCCCAACTGTGATACACTCAACAAATAAAACGACAGAAAAGGATTCGTACCATGGAACGCTTTGTCGCCTTCGACGTGGAAACGCCCAACGCCGCCAACGACCGCATGAGTTCGATCGGCATCGCCGTGATCGAGGAGGGGGAAGTGGTATACAGCTTCTCCTCCCTGATCGACCCGGAGGTGCATTTTGACGCCTTCAACATCCGCCTCACCGGGATCTCGGAGGACACGGTGCGCGATGCGCCGAACTTCGCCGGGCTCTGGCCGGAGATCGGCCCGCTGCTCGAAAGCGGGATCCTGCTCGCCCACAATGCGACCTTCGACCTGCGGGTGCTGGCCTGCTGCCTGGACGCCTACGGCATCGACATGCCGCGCTATCTCCGCTACGCCTGCACCGTGCAGATGGGGCGCCGCTGCTATCCGGAGCTGCCGAACCACCGGCTGGACACACTCTGCCGCTACCGGGGCATCGCCCTCGACCATCACCGGGCCGACAGCGACAGCCTCGCCTGCGCAAAGCTCCTGCTGGACTATGAGAGCAGCGGTCTGGACGCGGCGGAATTTCTGCGCTGCTACGACTGGTGGACGCGCAGGACGGTTTCACAGGCTCCATAATGAATATCTGATGGCGAAACGCCGCAGGGCGTTCCGCCGGGCAGCCTTGCTGCTCGGCAAAACAGCTCTGCTGTTTTGCCATATATTCATTGCAATGAGCATCGGGCGAATGATTCAAAGAATCATTCGCTGCCAAACTTGTTGTTTGGCAGCGACCCGAGAGGGCGGCTCTGACAAGTAGCGAGGGCCCGCCTGCTCTTCCCCGGGCCTTGAAAAAAACGCCTAAAGGCCGAAAAACAGGCCCTTTTGTAGGCCGAAAAACAGGCCCTTTCCCCTTGAAAAGCGATGCTTAAAAAGCTATAATTATAAGATAGCGCACAGCTTATTGCAGAAGCTTTCCGCCGGGATGCCGGCTTTCGTAAGGATACTGCCATGCAGAACAACAACCAGCCCAATTTCATGACGCGCCTTGCCGCCTTCATCGTGGACAAGCGCAGGCTGTTCTTCTTCCTCTTTGCGGCGATGTGCATCTTCTGCGCCTTCTCCTTCCGCTGGGTCCGGGTCAACGAGACCCTGACCGACTACCTGGGCGAGGAGACGGAGACGCGCCGGGGCATCGAGCTGATGGACCGCGAGTTCACCACCTATGCCACCGCCCAGATCATGGTGCAGAACATCACCTATGACCAGGCCAAGGCCATGCAGCCCCGCATCGAGCAGATCGAGGGCGTCAGATCCGTGGCCTTCGATGAGACGAAGGACCACTATGCCTCCGCCTCCGCCCTGTTCCTTGTCACCTTCGACGGCACGAACGACGACGAGCTGAGCATTCGCGCCCTCGCCGCGGTGGAGGAGGAGCTCTCGGGCTACGATCTCTATGTGAACAGCCAGGTGGGAAACCCGCTCAAGACCATCGTCAATCAGGAGATGCTGGTGGTGGACCTGATCGCGCTGGTCATCATCGTCCTGGTGCTGCTCTTCACCTCGCGGACTTACGGGGAGATCCCGGTGCTGCTGATCACCTTCGGCGCGGCGGCCCTGCTGAACATGGGCACCAACTACATGATGGGCGAGATCTCCTTCGTCACCAACGCCATCGCCATCGTCCTGCAGCTCGCGCTGGCCATCGACTACGCGATCATCCTCTGCCACCGCTACATGGAGGAGCACGAGAGCAAGCCGCCCAGAGAGGCGGCCGTCGCCGCGCTGAGCAAGGCCATCCCGGAGATCTCCGCCAGCAGCCTGACGACCGTGTCCGGCCTGCTCGCCCTGACCTTCATGCAGTTCAAGCTCGGCCTGGACATGGGCATGGTGCTCATCAAGGCGATCCTGCTGAGCCTCGCCTCGGTCTTCCTGCTGATGCCCGGGCTGCTCATCGCCTTCTCGAAGGCCATCGACCGCACGCACCACAAGAGCTTCGTGCCGAAGATCTCCTTCCTCGGGCGCTACGCCTACGCCACGCGCTTTGTCGTGCCGGTGCTGTTCGCGGCGCTGATCGTGGGGGCCTGGTTCTGCTCCCACCGCGTCAACTACGTCTATGACTTCAACTCGGTGCGCCCCATCCGCCAGAATGAGATGCAGATCGCCCGCGAGCAGATCATCGACACCTTCGGCGCCAACAACACGATCGCCATGCTGGTCCCCGCGGGGGACTACGACCGGGAGGCAGAGCTGATCCAGGAGATCCGCGAGCTGCCGCAGACCGTCCTCGTGACGGGGCTGGCCGGCATCGAGGCCAACGACGACTATCTCATCACCTCCGCGCTGACCCCGCGCCAGTTTGCGGAAATGACCGACATGGACTACGAGGTGGCCCGGGTGCTCTACACCGGCTACGCCATGGAGCGGGACGACTACGGGCAGGCCGCCACCAACATCGACAACTATAAGATCTCGCTGATCGACCTCTTCACCTACCTCAACGAACAGCGCGATTCCATCACCGTCAAGCTCTCGCAGGAGACGGAGGAGGAGCTGGACGATCTGCAGGAGGAGCTGGACGACGCGAAGCTCCAGCTGCAGAGCGAGAACTGGAGCCGCATCGTCATCGAGGTGGACCTCCCCGTCGAGGCGGAGGAGAGCTACGAATACCTCAGCATCCTCCACGGCATCGCCGCCCGCTACTATCCCGAGCATTATCTGGTGGGCGACACGACGAGCTGCTACGATCTGCGCAGTTCCTTCGAGCACGACAACCTGCTCATCAGCATCCTCACCGTGTTCTTCGTCGTGGCGGTGCTGATCTTCACCTTCCGCTCGGTGGGCCTGCCGGTGCTGCTGATCGCGATCATCCAGGGCAGCATCTGGTGCAACTTCTCCACGCCCTACCTGAGCGGGAAAAACCTGTACTTTTTGACCTACCTGATCATCAGCGCCATCCAGATGGGCGCGAACATCGACTACGCCATCGTCATCTCCAGCCGCTATCTCGCGCTCAAGAAGGAGCTGCCGCTCAGGCAGGCCATGATCGAGACGCTCAACCAGGCCTTCCCGACCATCATCACCTCCGGCCTGATGCTGGCCTCGGCGGGTATGGCGATCGGCTTTCTGACCTCGAACGAGACCATTTCGGCCATCGGCGTCTACCTCGGCACCGGCACGCTGATCTCGATCGCGCTGGTCATGGGCGTCCTGCCGCAGATCCTGCTGCTGGGCGACACGCTCATCCAGCGCACCAGCTTCGAGCTGCAGCCCTCCTTCAAGCTCAGCAACCGGGCGGGGATGATGCGCATCGACGGCCGCGTGCGCGGCACCATGAACGGCTACTTCGACGCAGAGGTGCACGGCGTGTTCCGCGGGAGCATGAGCGCCATCGTGGACATGAACAACATCACGGATCTGGAGCAGCCAAGGCTGGACGATCCGTCCGCGCAGGAACAGACTACAGAAGACGGAGTGATACACCTATGAGAATCAAGCGCATGCTTGCCATCCTGCTGGCCCTGACGCTGCTGGCGGCCATCGGGCTGCCGGCCGCCGCCGAAGGCGTGATCGAGGCCGCCGGAGAGGCTGCCGCGGGCAGCACGCTGCATATCGCGAGCGTGGAGGATTTCCGCCGCCTGGCGGGATTCTGCGCCCTGGACAGCTATTCCACCGGCATGACCGTCGTGCTGGATCAGGATCTGGACCTCGGCGCGGACACGGTCGCCATCCCCATCTTCAACGGCGTCTTTGACGGCGGCGGTCACACGATCTCCGGCGTGACGCTGACGGGCGGCTCGAACCTCGGCCTGTTCCGCTATCTCCAGAGCGAGGGCGTGATCCGCGATCTGCATGTGAAGGGCACGGTCCTGCCGGATGAGGGCAGCGACAAGGTGGGCGGAATAGCCGGCACGAGCTACGGCCGGATCGAGAACTGCAGCTTTGAGGGCAGCGTCAGCGGCCGTAATTACGTGGGCGGCATCGTCGGCACGAGTACCGGCGCGATCCTCAACTGCCGCGCCGACGCGGAGGTCAGCGGCAAGCGCTTCACCGGCGGCGTGGTCGGCTACAGCGAGGGCCTGGTG
Organism: Oscillospiraceae bacterium; assembly: GCA_902778285.1. Classification (GTDB taxonomy): domain Bacteria; phylum Bacillota; class Clostridia; order Oscillospirales; family Oscillospiraceae; genus Limivicinus. Next base: position 29,827 of record CACYXC010000008.1, read on the forward strand.
CGCGGCTGCGAAAACCGCGGTCCCGTCAACACCAGCGTGACCGAGGAGATGCTGAGCCTGAACGACCTGGCGACAGTCACCTCCAACAGCCTGGACCTGCTCACCGCGGAGGATGAGAACGTGGTCTCCGACAGCGGCGGCATCGCGGGCTTTTCCAGCGGCGTCGTGATGGAGTGCGTCAACCACGGGGCTGTCGGCTACCAGCATTTCGGCTACAACGTCGGCGGCATCGTCGGACGCCAGTCCGGCCATCTGACCGCCTGCGAAAACTACGGCGCCATCCTCGGCCGCAAGGACGTGGCCGGCGTCGTCGGCCAGATGGAGCCGTATCTGAATCTGATCTCCGAGGAGAGCCTTGCCGACGAGATCATCACGCTCAATGAATACCTGAACGCGGCCTCCGGCGACCTGGCCGTCATGAGCGCGGAGATGAACTCCCTGCGCGAGGACGCGGAGGCGGACGGCAGCTCCATGCTCGCGGACGCCGACAACATCGCCGCGGCGGGCGGCGGGACGATCTCGCCCGCGGACGGGGGCGAGATCTCCGGCGGGGGCGGCGGCAGTATCTCCGGCGGCTCCATTTCCGGGGGCGGTACCATCTCCGGCGGTGACGGCCAGAGCGAGAGCGGCAGCTCCGCGCACAGCGACTACAACAGCTTCTCCGAGCGCGTGGGCGAGGCCTACGGCATCTTGAGCAATTCCTCCGGCGCTCTGTCCGTCGATCTGGGCAGCGCCAACGACCAGTTCTCCAAGGTGCTGCTGATGATGTCCGACGCCGTCAACGGCGCGGCCAACCACGAGGTCTTTGAGGATATCTCCGAACAGCTCGGCCAGGAGGACACCGAGGGCCGGGTCTCCGGCAACCGCAACCTCGGCAGCGTCGAGGGCGACAGCAACGTCGGCGGCATCATCGGCGCCATGGGCATCGAGTATGAGTTCGACATCGAGGACAAGGTCGTCGAGACCCTGGGCGTCAACGGCATCGTCAACAAGACCTACGAGACCAAGTGCGTCAGCGCCGACAACGTCAACTACGGGAGCGTGACCGGCCGCAAGGACCGCATCGGCGGCGTGGTCGGCAGCTCGGAGACCGGCGTCGTGAGCTCCTGCGAGGGCTACGGCAGCGTCAAAAGCAGCGACGGCGGCTATGTCGGCGGCGTGGCGGGCTATTCCGACACCGCCATCCGCGGCTGCTACGCGATGTGCAGCCTCGAGGGCGGCAAGTACGTCGGCGGCATCGCCGGCTACGGCAGCACCATCACCGACTGCGCGACGCTGGTGGAGCTGAGCGCATCCAATGTCTGCACCGGCGCCATCGCCGGCTGGGCGGACATGGCGGGGGAGGAGACCGTCGACCGCAATATCTACGTCCATGACACGCTGGGCGCGGTGGACGGCATCAGCTATACCGACAAGGCGGCCCCGGTCAGCTATGAGGAGCTGATCGCCCGCGAGGACGTGCCCGAGGAGTTCAAGTTCGTCACGGTCAGCTTCCTGGCCGACGGGGAGCTGGTCGAGAACGTGCGGCTGCCCTACGGCGGCACGCTGGACGCCTCCCAGGTGCCCGAGGTGCCCGTCAAGCCCGGCTACGCCGGCGACTGGGCGCCGTTTGAGAACACGGATCTGCGCTTCAACAGCACGGTCGAGGCCGTGTACATCCTCAACCAGAACACGCTGGCCGCGGATACCGTCCGCGAGGATTCGCCCATGTCCGTCGTGCTCATCGAGGGCGACTTCCAGGAGGAGATCCATGTCTCCCTGACGCCGTACACCGAGGGCGGACCCGAGGGCGTGGCGGTTCTGGAGACCTGGGAGCTGAAGGTCGAGGGCTACACCAATCCCGACGGCGAGGGCTACACGGTGCGCTTCCTGACGCCCGCCGTCGAGCGCGGCACGCAGCTGGAGCTCTACCGCCTGGCCGACGGCGTCTGGACGCGGCTGGAGGTCGGCCGCAGCGGCAGCTACGTGACCTTCCGTGCACAGGAGGACGACGTGATCTTCGCCGTCACGACGCACGAGGACGTCCGCAATCAGATGATCCCCTGGATCGCGGCGGGCGCCGGGGCGCTGGTGCTGCTGATCGCCGTACCCGTCGGGATCGCGAAGGCGAACAAAAAGAAGAAGGCTGCGAAGGAAACGGGCAGCGAAAAAGCAGAATAATCCATAGACAGGCCCGCCGGGGATCGCGGCGGGCCTGTCTTTTTTGCCTGTGTGTCCGGCCGCCTGCGCGTGTTTGCGGTCCTGCGCTTCTCCGTTCGCGGATTGGCTTCGCTTCGCTCGCGCCGCTGCCCGGTCTATAGACCGGCGAGCCAGCGTCCGCACGTTCGGGCGAGAAAGCACGATATGTACAATGTCGGCCGGGGTAATGCCCAGCTCATTTCTTGGGGCGACGATAACGGCCGGCAAGCCGCCTGCTGTGCCGAGGGGTCAAGGGGATACTTCCCCTTGTCGCCTTTCTTTGAAGCCCAAGGAACCTTTCTTTCCGCGAGAGGAAAGAAAAGTTCCTTGAAATACGCAGCCTTCCGGTTCTGAACAGGATGATACACATTACACCGCGCCGTACACAAAGAAAACACCGCGCCCGCCGGGCTTTCCCGGCGGGCGCGTTTGACGGTATGAGGCGATTTACTTCCTGTGCTTAATGCTCGTAAACAGATTCGGCGCGGTCCGGCCGACCCAGGCGACGCCGCGGAAGGCCGCGAGCATAAGAGCGGGATCGCCGCTGCGCAGCACGGCGCAGAGCGCCCGGACCGGGAACCCGCCGGAGGCGTCCCGGCAGCGGCGACGCACCCGCTCGTTTTCCGCGATCTCCTTCGCGGCCGCGCGCTTTTCCTCCGCCGTGAGCGGGCAGGAGGGCGCGTAGAGCGTGGTCAGGCAGGAGAAGACGCTCTTCGAGAACATATAGCGGAAATCCCGCTCGTCCGTCACGCCGAGGCTGCGGCACATGTCCTCCATCCGCCGGTCGATTTCCAGACAGACCTCGAACTTTCGGTCGTAATACTTGCTGATCAGGCTCTCGCCCTCGTGCATGATGTAGCGGTACAGGCAGTCCGGCAGCACGGACACATTCTCCGCCCGCTCGAGACAGTCGAAGACGAAGAAGCGGTCCTCGCCCCAGCGGTAGTCGGGGAAGCGGATATGGCCCTCCCGGATATGCTCCGCCCGGAAGAGCTTGGCCCAGATCTGGTTGAGGAGGTTCGCCTTGTAAAGCCTCCCCAGCGCGCCGCCGAGCTCCTCCCGGCTCAGGCGCTGCCCCGGCTCGCAGTAGTCCCGGCGGCCGCCGTCGATCGCCATGATCGAGAAGCCGAAGAGCACCAGATCGGCGCCGGCCTCCGCCGCGGCCACGGCCTTCTCCGCCGCGTCGGGCAGCAGGACGTCGTCCGCGTCGATGAACATGACGTACTTCGTCTCCTCGCCCAGCCGGTCGAGCGCGAGATTGCGCGCCCTGCCCGGGCCGCCGTTGGGCACGGTCAGGGGCGTCAGCCGCGGATCCTCCTGCGCCAGACGCGCAAGGATCGCGGCGGTGGCGTCGGTCGAGCCGTCGTCCACCACGAACAGGCGCAGATCGCGGTAGCTCTGGCCGAGAACGCTGCGCACCGAGCGCTCGATGTATTTCTCCGCGTTCCACGCGGGCATGATCAGCGTCAGCGCGGCGCTCATGCTTTCCCCTCCTCGCGGCTGTTCTCGTAGGCCTCCATGATGAAATCGTGCAGGGGCATCAGGCGGGCAAAGGTATCGCACAGGCGCTGCGGCAGCGCCGGCGAAAAGAGCTCTTCGCCGAAATCGCCCGAAAACTCCGCCGTCACGTATTTGCGGTTGTACCAGCGGTTGAGATACTCCCCGCGATCGCCCTTGGGGCGCTTGTACTCCTCGCCGCGGATGTGCACGCCCGGCAGCCGCTCCGCCTGCCGCGCCAGGCGCTCGAAGCGGGCGGGGTTTGCGTCGATGGCGCGGCGGAAATGCTCCATCATGGCGGGCCGCGTGCTCCAGACGCCGAGGCCGTACAGATAACGCGCGGCATTGAGCTCAAACCAGAAGCAGGGGCCCTCGTCCCCGTCCGAGGCATAGACGGTAAACCACAGGTGGTCGTTGTAGGGGCCGCGGCCGAAGAGACGCCGCGCGTCCCGGTAGATGCGCGAGACGTGCAGGCCTAACTGCCTGTCCGGGAAACGCTCGGACATCAGCCGCCAGCAGTCCTGCGCCAGCGCGTGGAAGGGACGGTGGAGGGAGCGCTCGTACTGCTCCCTGTGCGCCTGGAACCAGGGCCGCTCGTTGTGGAAGCTCAGCTCCCACAGAAACTCGCCGGTCTCCGGTGAAAAGCCTTCAAACATAGCAAAACCTCTTTCTTCTTATGCTGTGATTATATCCGAAGAGAAGGAATTTCGCAACTGTACAATCGGGAAGCATAGTGATATAATACAATATCAAATTGTGAATTTAGCGCAAACCGGAGGGAGCTCCCATGAAAATCATCATTGCCGGCGGCGGGAAGATCGGACATTCCGTCGCCTCCATCCTGGCGGATGAGGGACATGACGTCACCGTCATCGACCACAACCCCGAGCTGATCACGCAGCTGTCCAACTCGCTGGACGTGATCTGCGTCGAGGGCAGCGCCACCAGTCCCGACAGCCTGCGCGAGGCCGGCGCGGCCGAGGCGGACCTGCTGCTGGCCGCCACCCAGCACGACGAGGTCAACATGGTCTGCGGCATTTCCGCCCGCCACCTCGGCGCGCGGCACGTGATCGCGCGCATCCGCGACCCGGAGTACCTGAGCCAGAGGGCCTTCCTGAGGGAGGCGCTGGGCCTCGATCTGATCGTCAACCCCGACTTCGAGTGCGCCCGTGAGATCGCGCGCATCCTGCGCTTTCCGAGCGCCGTGCGCGTGGACACCTTCTCCAAGGGCAGCGTCGAGATTGTCGAGCATAAGGTCGCCGAGGGCAGCGTGCTCGAGGGCGTCCAGATGAGAGAGCTCGGCGCGAAGCTCGGCGTGCGCGTGCTGGTCAGCGTGGTCGAGCGCGGAGGAGAGGCCTTTATCCCCAACGGCGCTTTTACGCTGCAGGCGGGCGACCGCCTGAGCATCACCAGCACCGTGAAGGAGCTGCGCCGCTTCTTCGCCGCCGTGGGCCAGCTCAAAAAGCCGATCAAGCAGGTCATGATCGTCGGCGGCAGCCGCACCGCCGTGTATCTCAGCCGCATGCTGATGGAGAGCGGCATGTCCGTCACGGTGGTGGAGAAGGAACGCGAGCGCTGCGACCGGCTCTGCGACCTGCTGCCGGACGCGCATATCGTCTACGGCGACGCCACGCGCAGCGACGTGCTGCAGGAGGACGGCCTGAGCACGGCCGACGCCTTCGTGGCCCTGACCGGCGAGGACGGGGACAATATCGTCACCTCCATGTACGCCAGGCAGTGCGGCGTGAGCAAGATCGTCGCCAAGGTCAACCGCGAGCATTTTGCGGACATTTTGGAGGGCGCTGGGCTGGACAGCATCGTCTCGGCGCGGGATCTGATCGCCGAGCAGCTGGCCCGCTACGTGCGCGCCATGTCGAACTCCGCCGGCAGCAGCATGGAGACCCTCTACCGCCTGGCCGACGGGAGGGTCGAAGCCCTGGAATTCCGCGTGGGCGAGAACGCCGCCTGCGTCGGCAAGCCCCTGCGCGAGCTGAAGCTCAAACCCGACACCCTGATTGCGGCCGTCATCCGCGGCAGTAAGAGCATTCTGCCCGACGGCGGCACGGTCATCCAGCCCGGCGACCACGCCATCGTCGTCTCGGCGGCGGGCAAGCTCCAGACACTGGATGATATTGTATTATGATACTATTCTGCCGGAAAGACTTGAAGGTTTTCATTGGAGGATAGTATTATGAACTACCGAATGATCTCCCGCGTCCTGGGACTGATCCTGCTGGCGATGGCGGCGCTGATGCTGCTGCCGCTGATCGCCGGCCTGTGCTTCCATGAACGCGTAACGAACTTTATCATCACCATCGCCGCCGCGGCCGCGCTCGGGGGCCTGCTGATGCTGCCGAAGCCCCGTTCGCGCAGTCTCGTGGCGCGGGACGGCTTCGTGATCGTGGGCTTCGGATGGATCCTGATCTCCGTGATCGGGGCCCTGCCCTTCGTCCTGAGCGGCAGCATCCCCCATTTTTACGACGCCTTTTTCGAGACGGCCTCGGGCCTGTCCACCACCGGCGCATCCGTCGTGACCGACATCCCCGCCATGCCCCGGGGCGATCTGTTTTGGCGTCTCTTCACCCACTGGATCGGCGGCATGGGCGTGCTGGTCTTCCTCATGGCGGTGCTGCCGATGAGCGGCGAGCACTCCATGCACATCATGCGCGCCGAGGTGCCCGGCCCCAGCGTGGGCAAGCTGGTCCCCAGGGTGCGCAAGACCGCCATGACCCTGTACATGATCTACATCGCCCTGACGCTGGCGGAGGCCTTCTTCCTGCGGCTGGGCGGCATGAGCTTTTACGACGCGCTGCTGCACGCCTGCGCTACCGCAGGCACCGGCGGCTTCTCCACCAACCCCGCGAGCATCGGCGGCTTCAACAGTCTCTACATCGAGATCGTCGTCACGGTGTTCATGCTGCTCTTCGGCATCAACTTCAACCTCTACTTCCTGCTGCTGATCGGGCGCTGGAGGGAAGTGGCGAAGAATGAGGAGCTGCACTGGTTCCTCGGCATCGTGCTCGGCTCGGTGCTGCTGCTGGCCGCGGGCATCACGAAGATCTACGGCAGCTTCGGCACCGCCCTGCGGCATGCCTTCTTCAACACCGCCACACTCATCAGCACCACCGGCTTCGGCACCGTGGACTTCACCGACTGGCCGGAGTACTGCAAGTGGATCCTGATCCTGCTGATGTTCTGCGGCGGCTGCGCCGGCAGCACCGGCGGCGGCATCAAGCTCTCGCGCCTGATGATCCTGGGCAAGGCCTCCGCCGCGGAGCTCAAGCAGATGGTGCGCCCGCGCAGCGTCGTGCGCGTGCAGATGGACGGCAAGCGCGTCGAGACCGGCACCGTCCGCGCGGCCTACCTGTTTCTGGCCGTGTATATGTTCCTGCTGCTGTTCTTCGCAGTTGTGGTCAGCTTCGACGGCTTCGACGTGGCCACCTGCTTCACGGCCTCACTCAGCTGCCTGTCGAACATCGGCCCCGGCATGACGAAGCTCATCGGGCCCGCCGGCAGCTTTGCCGTCTTCTCCCCGCGCACCAAGGTCTTCCTGACCTTTGCGATGCTGCTGGGCAGACTGGAGATCTACCCGATCCTCGTGCTGCTCATCCCGCGCACCTGGAAGCGGTAAAAGGCTGATCCTGTCAAACAAAATGCCGCCGGGTGCCCGGCGGCGGGACAGCAAGGAAAGAGGACCGGAGTGCCCTCTTTCCTGCAAGGGGAGGATATCATGGAACCTGCGATCACGCCCGCCTTCCGCGGCATGCGCCGCTTCAAACAGCAGCTTACCGAACAGGAGTGCGTCAAAATCCTCGAAACACAGCCCCGCGGCGTGCTGGCCGTGCTGGGAGACGGGGATTACCCCTACGCCGTGCCGCTGGATCACCTGTACCGGGACGGGAAGCTCTATTTCCACGGCGCGCGGGAGGGCCACAAGCTCGACGCCGTACGCCGCCATGACAAGGTCAGCTACTGTGTCACGGACGAGGGCTTTCACCGCGAGGGGGACTGGGCGCTCACGTTCCGCAGCGTCATCGTCTTCGGCCGCATCCGGCCCATGGCGTACGACGAGCCGGGGATCGAGGAGCTGCTGCGCGCGCTGGGGAACAAGTACAACCCCGACCCCGCCGATGTGGAGCGGGAGCTGCGCGCCGCCATTGCGCGCGTGCAGCTGCTGGAGCTCACGATCGAGCACATGAGCGGCAAGCTCGTCAGGGAAGCCTGATAAAAAACTGAGGTTCACAGCCGCCGGGAGTTTCTCCCGGCGGCATGCCTATGTCAGCCCCGGAAAGCCCCGGCGCGGGCGCTTGCGGCGCGGCAGCTCCTCCTTGGCGTCGATGAGGATGATGTCCCCGCCGATGCGCACGATGCAGCCCCACGGCAGCACGAAATCGTCCTCCCGGCCCAGCAGACCGAAGAGCTTGGCGCGCCCCGGCGTGATGAGCGAGAGGAGCCGCCCCTCCGCGTGGTCGAACTCCGCGTCGAACACGTAGCCCAGCCGGTAGCCCGAGTGGATGTCGATGACCTCCTTGTAGCGCAGGTCGGAGAAAAAGCCGATCAAAACACATCACCTCTATAGAATCTATGGAGGTGATGTGCGTTTTATGTCGTCGTTTTGGTTTTCGGGATGGAGATGGTCAGGATCAGGGCCTCGTCGGTCTCCTCCCGGCGCACGCCCGCGGCGATGCCGCCCTGCTTCATCAGCGCCAGCGCGTGATTGACGCTGTTGAGGAAGACGCGCACGTCCTTCATCACGAAGCTGCGCCGGCCCTCCGCTTTCCTCGGCGGCGGCTCGGGGGAGGCGAGCAGCGCGTCCACATAGGCGTCGGTCGCCGCCACGGTCAGGTCGTGCTCCAGAATGTAGCCCAGCGCGGCGCGGCGGCTCTCCGCGTCCGGCAGACGCAGCAGGGCGCGGCCGTGCCGCTCGCCGAGACCGTTTTCCCGCAGAGCCTCCAGCACGTCCTCCGGCAGCTTGAGCAGCCGCAGCTTGTTGGCCACCGCGCTCTGCGAGCGCCCGACGCGCCGCGCGGCCTCCTCCTGGCTCAGGCCGAACATGCCGATCAGCTGCTGCAGGCCGCGCGCCTCCTCCAAGAAATCCAGATCCTTCCGCTGCAGATTCTCCACAAGGGCCAGCAGCCCCGCGTCCTCGAGATCCACGTCCACCACCATACAGGGCACCTCCCGCAGTCCGGCGAGCTTTGCGGCCCGCAGCCGCCGCTCTCCCGCCACCAGCTCGTATTTCCCGCCGCGCAGCCGCACCGTCAGCGGGTGCAGGACGCCGTAAAGACGGATGCTTTCGCTCAGCTCCCGCAGCGCCTCCTCGTCAAAGCGGCTGCGCGGCTGTACCGGATTCGGCAGAATGTCGTCCACGCGCAGATACAGAAGCCCGCTGCGCCGCAGGGTCGGGCGTGATCGCAGAGCCTGCATTGTCGCTCGCCTCCTTAGCTTATTTTGTGTTTGATAGATAATATATACACCATATCTTGTGAAAAACGACGCGAAAAGCCGCCCGTCAAATCTGTTGACGGGCGGCGAAAAGGCCGGGATGCGAGCCGGGAATGGGCGGAAATACGGATTGCGGGGGAAGAGAGCCCATCGCCCCGCATCTCCGAAAGCTATGGGCTTGGCGCTAAGCGCTAAAGGCTAAGCTCTCCCGCCTCCACCACGGCCGTGGGGCCGGTGAGCAGGATATCCCGCACGCGGTCCGCCGTCCGCGTCAGCTCGATGCGGAGGCGGCCGCCGGGCATGTCGATCTCGAGCGCTTCGCCGGGGACACGGCCGCGCAGGATGAGGCTCACGGCGATCGCGCCGCAGCCGGTGCCGCAGGAGAGCGTGAAGTCCTCCACGCCGCGCTCGAAGGTGATCGCGCGCACGCGGCCCTCATCCGTCGGGCAGGCGAAGCTGACGTTTGCGCCGCGGGGAAAGGCGGCGCAGCGCCGGAGCCGACGTCCGCGCTCGCGCAGGGCGTCGAGATCCTCGAAGGCCTCCGGCCCGACCTCCACCACCGCGTGGGGGATGCCGGGATCACCCAGTTCGACGTAGGCGCAGTCCGTACCCGCCGCCTCACGGTGCACTTCGATGACCGAGGGGTCGTTCAGGCGGACCTGATACAGCTCCTCTGTTACCCGGCGGCCCGTCACGAGGCCCGCGGTCGTCTGCACGCGGATGTTCTCCGCGTCCCGCACCAGAGCGTGCTCGACGCCGTAGCGCGCGATACAGCGCGCGCCGTTGCCGCACATCTCGCCCAGGGAGCCGTCGCTGTTATAGAACAGCATGCCGAAATCGGCGTTTTCCGCCGGGACGAGCACGATCATCCCGTCCGCGCCGGGGCCGGTTTTCCCGTCGCAGAGCCGCAGGGCGAGGACCGAAAGATCCTCGCCCTGAAGCTCGCCGTGCAGGTTTTCCGTCAGAACGAAGGAGTTGCCCGCGCCGTGCATTTTGGTGTATCGCATTACTTTTTCGCGTCAGCCTGCAGCTTCTTCTGCAGCCAGTCCTTGCCGTCGTTGAAGCGGGAGACGATGAAGGAGGCCACATAGTCGCCGGCGGCGTTGACCATGGTGGCGGGAGGATCGACCAGATCGCCGATGGCCTGCGCGATGGGGAAGGCGATGGCCAGCTGCTCCGGGAAGAACAGGGAGCAGAGCACCAGCTCGCCGGTGCCGCCGCCGCCGGGAATGCCGGACATGGCGACGGAGGAGACCGTGGCGACCACGATGGCCAGCAGCGCGTCCTTGGAGCCGAAGTCCAGGCCGAACATGCCGAAGAGGAAGGCGACCTTGATGATCGCGCTCATGCCGGAGCCGTCCATGTTCATGGTGGCGCCCATGGGCAGCACGATATCGGTCACGTCCTTGGAGATGCCGGTGTCCTCGGAGACCTCCATGTTGGTGGGGATGGTCGCGACGCTGGAGCAGGTGCCGAAGGCGACCGCCGCGGGGCGGAACAGGTGCTGGAACATGACCTTGGCGGCGCCCTTGCCGCCGCCGAAGCGGGCGTAGAGCGGGAAGATCAGGAACATGTAGGCGAAGGACACGATGTAATAGAGGATGATCGCCCGGGCATAGCTGGAGACGAAGTCGGCGCCGTGGGCCGCGACCAGGGCGGCGAAGAAGCCGAAGAAGCCGATGGGGGCGTAGAAGCTGATGAGCTTGATGACCTTCATGAGGACGTTGGTGATCTCCTCAAGGAGCTTGGCGACCTTCGTCTCGGGCCCGCCGCACATCTGCACGCCGAAGCCGAAGAAGATGCCGGCGACGATCAGCTGCAGGATGGAGCGGCGGCTCCACAGCTCGGGGAAGTCGGGCTTGGTGAAGAAGCCGACGATCATATCGCCCGCGCTCATGGGCTCGGAGGCGCCCGGCTCAAAGGCGGGCTCGCCGGTGTAGATGGGGATGAAGCGCACCAGCACGTACATGATGACGGAGGCGATGATCGTGGTGCACATGAAAGTCAGCACCGTGGTGCCCATCAGCTTGCCCGCGCGCTTGGCGCTCTTCATGTTCGCGATGGAGGAGGAGATGGAGAAGAACACCATCGGGACCACCACGCAGAACATCATGTTGATAAACAGTGTGCCCAGAGGCTCCAGCGCACCGGCGCCGGGCCAGGCAAAGCCGACCACAATGCCCAGGACGATGCCGAGGATCATGGTGAAGAAGAACCAGTTGTTCTTCAGGAAACCGCCCTTGTTGTTCATAATCGATACGCTCCTTCTTTCAGAGTTCTGCTCCATTATATTTGCAAAGATATGCCAAGTAAATTGCAGTTTATGCTTGAAAACTTGCAAAAAGTGCTATAATATTATATTCATCTCGGGCTTCCCCCTCGGGGGAAGCTGTCCGCGAAGCGGACTGATGAGGGGCGTCCGTCCCTCTGAGCCGTGATGGCGGAGCGCTGTTCGGGATCAGCTTAGCCCTCCGACCAGGCTTCCCCCTCGGGGGAAGCTGTCCGCGAAGCGGACTGATGAGGGGCGTCCGTCCCTCTGAGCCGTGATGGCGGGGCGCTGTTCGAGATGAGCTTAGCCCTCCGACCGCGCTGTGCCCGGCCGCCTCCCCTTGCGGGGGAGGAAATTGTGCAGAGTTGAAGAAAGGCGGCGCCCATGAAAAAGGAACAGACCTTCAGCCGCGAGGGCTATCTGGAGGAGAATTACCACTACTTCCACCTGCGCGACACCGCCGGGCAGGAGCGGGATTACCATTATCACGAGTTCGACAAGATCGTGCTGCTGCTGTCAGGCCGGGTGGACTACGCGGTCGAGAGCGTCAGCTACGCCCTGCGGCCCTGGGACATCCTGCTGGTCAAGCACCACGTGATCCACAAGGCCCTGATCGACAAGTCCGTGCCCTATGAGCGCATCATCCTCTATCTCGACGGCGGTTATTTCGAGCGCCTGCAGCCGGAGGCGGGGCTGATGAACTGCTTCGAACAGGCGGACCGCAGCGGCGAATACCGCCTCGTTCCAGACGCGGAGCAGCGCGCCGCGCTGGAGCGGACCCTGCAGGCCTATGAGCGGGCGGCGGGAGACCCGCAGTTCGGCGCGCAGACCCTCTGCGACAGCTACATCCTCCAGCTGCTGGTGCTGATCGGGCGGATGAACGCCGCGCCGCGGCGCGAGGAGCAGCGCTTCGACCCCAAGATCCGCGAGACGCTCTCCTTCATCAACGAGAACCTCGGCCGGGAGCTGTCGGTGGACGCGCTGGCCGAGCGGGTGTATCTGAGCCGCTACCACTTCATGCGCCTGTTCAAGGCCGAGACGGGCAGCACCGTGCACGCCTATGTGCGGCAGAAGCGGCTTCTGTACGCGGCGCGGCTGATCCGCGAGGGGACGAGCGCCAATCAGGCCGCCGAGGCCGCGGGCTTTTCGGACTACTCTGCCTTTCACCGCGCCTTCCGCAGCAGCTTCGGCGTCAGCCCGGGGCAGCTGAAGAAATAGTAGCGCCGACCATTGGTCGGCGAACGATGGCGGCCGAGCGATGCTCGGCGCTACAGCTCGGAATGACACGCTATTTGAGCTTTGTCAGCACATGGAGCCTGGCAGACAGTTCTGCCAGGCTCCAATTTTGATTCTGAAAACTAAATTACGCGAGATTCAGTCCCCGCTTGAGGCCCAGGACCGTGGCGATATACAGCACCGCGGACTGGACGAGCTCGATCGCCAGCATCTCGGCCAGGATCGCCTTGCCGAGGCGGATAGCCTCCTGCGCAGTTTCCAGGATGTAGTCTGCGCCGCCGCTGGCGACGAAGCGGCCGGTGCTGTAGCCGGTGGTCGCCAGGCTCAGGACAAAGCTGATGCCGACGAAAAAGACGATGGAGAGCAGGATCTTGTCCTTGGAGAACATGTGGCCCAGGCTCATGGCCGCATAGAAGTGCAGGCAGGTGTAGAGGCCTGCTACGACGACCGCCAGCAGAGTCTCCAGCCCGATCACCCACAGATCGCCGCTGCGGATGCCGGCTTCGGCCAGCGCTGCCTTGATCTCCGCCCAGCTGGGGAAGCCGGCGAAGAACTGCGCCAGGCTGGTGCCGGTCTGGAAGAGAGCCGTCAGGATGATCACCAGCCAGATCACCAGGAAGGTGCAGATGAACCACACCACGGAGACGATCATCTTGCTCCACACGAGCTCATGGACGCTGACGGGCAGGGTGTGCATCAGATAGCCCTCGTCCTTGAGGTAGTTGGTGTAGAAGCGCTTGATCATCATGACGAGGGTCATGATCCCGGCGGCGATGATGCCGATGATGAAGGCCGCGATGATCAGGCCGCAGAAGATGGTGACCAGCGTGTGTACGCTCCGGTCTATCACGCGGATCGAGAAGTTGGCCAGCACCGCCAGCACCACGACCGCGGCGTAGACCGGGAGCATCGTGCGCCCTGTGGCGCGGAATTCATGCTTCAACAGTTTGCTCAGCATTTGAATACCTCCCTGAAGTAAGCGTCCACGCTCTTGCCCTTCTCCTCGCGGATCTCATCCACCGAGGACTGGAGCGCCACATGGCCGTTCTGAATAAAGATCACGTCGTCCAGCACCTGCTCCACATCGGCGATCAGATGGGTCGAGATCACCACGGCGGCGCTGGGGTTGTAGTTGCGGATGATGGTGTCGAGGATGTAGTCCCGGGTGGCCGGGTCCACGCCGCCGATGGGCTCGTCGAGCAGGTAGAGCTTCGCCTGACGGCTCATCACCAGGATCAGCTGCACCTTCTCGCGGGTGCCCTTGGACATCTGCTTGATGCGCATCGACTCGTCGATGCCGAGACGGGTGAGCATCTCCCCGGCGCGCTCGCGGTCGAAGTCCGCGTAGAAGTCGGCGAAGAAGTCCATGAGCTGCCTGGCGCTCATCCAGTCAGGCAGATACTCCTTGTCGGGCAGATAGGAGACAAGGGCCTTGCTCTCTTTGCCGGGGGCCCTGCCGTCGATCAGGATCTCGCCGGCCGTGGGGGTCAGCAGACCGTTTGCCAGCTTGATCAGCGTGGTTTTGCCGCTGCCGTTGGGACCGAGGAGCCCCACTACACGGCCCGGCTCGATACTGAGATTGATGTCCTCCAGCGCCTGGATCCTGCCGAAGCGCTTGGACAGTCCCTTGCATTCCAGAATAGCCATTTATTCATCCTCCTTGAGCAGGTCTATGATGCCCTGTCGGTCATAGCCCAGTTCTTTCATCGCCTTGAGAAAGCTCTCGATCTGGCCTTTCGCCAGCGTCTTTTTGATTTCGTCGATCACCGTGATGTCCTCCGTCACAAATCTCCCCGCGGTCCGCTGGGAAAAGACCAGCCCCTGCCGCTCAAGCTCCTGCAGCGCCCGCTGCATGGTGTTGGGGTTGACCCCCGCCTCCGTCGCCAGGTCCCGGACGGAAGCCAGCCTCTCGCCGGGAGGGAGCGCGCCGGAGACGATCGCGAGCTTGATCCTGTCCACCAGCTGCGAGTAGATGGGCAGATCGTTGCGAAACGTCCAATCCAATTGTCAGCACCTCCGTGTGTTATTGTATTAAGCGATTAGTACAATAACACATTTTTCGGAAATGTCAATAGGCTTTTTGAAAAAAGTTGAAAAAATTTTTTCAGGCCCGCCTTCGCCCGGTGAGGAAGCAATGCGCGCCCATTAGAGCGCGCATTCGTTTGCAGATAACGTGGGTTTCTTGTCATTCCGAACCAGTGACCGATGTCACTGGTGTGGGAATCCGCATCTTAAAATCCCCGGTACGAGGGCATTTTGGGGAAAACGGATTGCCACGCCAGTGTTGTGACACTGGCTCGCAATGACATGTTCTGGGCTTTGTCTGCACATTGATGCGCGCCCTTTCGGGCGCGCATGGTGATCTGCAGTATTGTGAACAACCGCTCCGCGTTCAGCCCAGACCGAAGCATTCCTCGACCAGGGCGAGCGTCTCTTCAACGCTCCTGCCGTCGTCGCGCAGGAGCACCGGGAAGCCGGCGTGCAGGTAAGAATCGTATCGCTCCCGCGAGTTGACGCGCTCGAGGCAGCGCCGAAAATTCTCCAGGGCCCGCTCCGGGTCGGGCTCCTCGAGGAGCAGGCGGTAGAGGAACTGCTTCTCCCGGTCCGGCCGTTCAAAAAAGCGCCTCACGGAGACCTCGGGGTCGGCGAGCATGACGAGCACGTGCGAGCGGTCCGAAATGCGCGCCAGCGTCTCCGGCGATATGTTCGTGTCCACGAAGACCGGCTTCCCCCGCGCAGATGTCCTCAAGCAGCCGCAGCTCCAGGACCTCGCACTCGGCAGAGGCACCCAGGATCCAGGCCTCGTACTCCTCCGGTGTGCGCCGGACGAAACCGTGCCAGTCCGCGAGATCGCGTGTGTAGCAGAGACAGGGGAACTCCCGCGGATCGAGGCTGTCGTCCATCAGCTGCTCGTGGTAGTTCTCCCCGCAGGCGATCCCGCCGTGCTTATCCGCCAGAAGCCTTACCATCGTAGACTTGCCGGCGTAGGCGGTCCCAATTATAAAATAGGTATTGCTCAGATCCATTTCCTTTATCCCTTCTGGCGGCAAAGCGCCCGCCGGGAATCCCGGCGGGCGGCGTCATTCAGCAGCCGAGCGGCGGCACCGGCTCCTTCTTCTCTGTCACGGTGATCTGAAAGCGGTTGCGCGTGGCGACGGCGTGCTCCATGTCCACCACGTAGTCGATCTCCACCTTGCCGCCCGCCTCGTCCATGTGATGGCGGATGCGCCGGGTGTCGATGCCCATGGTGGCCGCGCCGTAGGGCGTGGAGAACTGGAAGGCGTCGCGCAGGCCCTCGCGGAAGATCATCCGGCTCGTGATCATGCCGTCCCGGTCCACGACGACCTGGTCGGGCATGACGAGCACGCTGGTGCGCGTGCCCTCCAGACCGGTCACGTCCGTCTCCATATAGGTGAAGCAGCCGTTTTCCCCGTCGAAGTAGTAGTGCCCGTCAGTGGAGAACTCGAGGCTGTCCCCGTCCTCCCGGTCATAACTGTGTATGCTGTTGATCGAAATCCAAACGTCTTTTAACATGATTCAATACTCCATCAGCGGCGCCTGCTCCGCGCCGCGGGCCATCGGCCGCCCCAGGAAGGTGGAGGCGGCCAGCGTAAAGTCGGCCGGGTCGCCGCTGGCAAGAAAACGCTCTTCCCCGCGGCCGCCCGTCAGGCCGTTTACGATCAGATACTGGGCGACCTGCGCCGCGCCGCAGACCGAGGCGCTGACCAGCGCCGTCTCCGGCCCGAGATACGCCGCGATCGCCCTGCCGATGATGCCGTAATGCGTGCAGCCCAGCAGCACCGCGTCCGCGCCGCGAAGCGGCGCGCAGTAGCGCGCGACGGCCTCGCGCACGGCGGGGTGCTCCGAATCGTGCCCGCTCTCGATGAGCGGCACGAAGTCCGGGCAGGGGACCGCCAGGATCTCCCGCCCCGGGCAGGCCTCGCGCAGGGCGCGCTCGAAGGAGCCGCTGCGCACGCTGGCCTCCGTGGCGATGACGCCGAGCGGCCCGGCCCCGGGGACCTTGCTCATCCCGGCCACGCCCGCCTTCAGCACGCCGAAGGTGGGGACAGGGTAAGCGTCGAGAATGTCCGGCGCGTTGGAGGACAGGGTCCCGCAGGCCACGAGAATGGCCTTGACGCCGCCGGAGGCGATCAGGTCCAGATCCTGCGCCGCCATGCGGCGGAGCTGCTCGCGGGTCTTGGCGCCGTAGGGCAGGCGCCCGGTGTCGCCGAAATATATGATGTTTTCCTCCGGCAGCAGCTCCTGCAGCGCTTTCATCGCCGTCAGGCCGCCCAGACCGGAGTCGAAAATGCCGATCGCTCTGTTGTCCATACCTGCTCCTTGTTAAAAACAGACACCTTAATATACATCATTCCCCGCCGCAATACAAGTAAATTTTCCTCTTGTATTCCGGCGGAATAGGTATATAATATCCTTTACCGCAGGGGAAGATTGAGAAGCCTCGGTATCGCAACGGAAGAAAAAGGGGTGAGCGCATGCAGATCGAACTGAGCGAAAAGGAGTTCCGGCGGCTGCTGGACATGGTGTATATCGGCAA
Organism: Oscillospiraceae bacterium; assembly: GCA_902778285.1. Classification (GTDB taxonomy): domain Bacteria; phylum Bacillota; class Clostridia; order Oscillospirales; family Oscillospiraceae; genus Limivicinus. The sequence continues at coordinate 47,010 of CACYXC010000008.1, forward strand.
CTGGATCCTCAACTCCGCCCGGGGAGAGGACCGCTTTGAGGACTACGACAAGCTGCAGGAAAAGCTCTTTGCCCTCTGCTCGAAAAACGGCATGCCCACGCTGGCCACGCACTGGATGGGGCACGTGTTCCCCTCGCAGGCCTATGAGGACGGCGGCATCCACGAGGCCATCGCCGACTATGAGGACGCGGTGTTCTACGACATTCTGGCCGAGGAGCTGGCCCGGCGCGACCTGGGCCTTGCGGACAGCGACCCGGAGGACTACGGCGAGCTTACGGCCCGGATGGAGGAATACCTGAGCGAATTCGACAAGAACGGGCTCGATACCATTACCATAGATAATATGTGAGGACGACATTCACCATGCATGACGAACTGACCCGCGAGGATATCCGCAAGATGCAGCAGGAGCTCGACTACCGCAGGCTGGAGCTGATGCCCGGCCTGATCGAGGAGGTCAAGCGCACCCGCGCCTTCGGAGATCTGAGCGAAAACTTTGAATACAAGGCGGCCAAGCAGGCCCAGAACAAAAACCGCAGCCGCATCCGCTACCTGGAGGGCATGATCAAGACGGCGAAGGTGATCGAGGATCGCTCCGGCGCCGACCAGGTGGGCCTCTTCGACAGGGTGGAGATCTACATGCCCGAGGACGACGAGACCGAAGTGATCCAGGTGGTGACCACGGTGCGCTGCGACCCGCGCAAAGGGCTCATCAGCAAGGAGAGCCCCTTCGGCAGACAGGTGCTGGGCAAAAGGGTGGGCGACCGCTTCACCGTGACCGTCAGCGAGTCCTACAGCTATGAGGCGGAGATCCGTTCCATCACCAAGGGCGAGGACGACGGCTCCGCCCCGCTGATGGGGTATTGAGCGCATAGTGCATAGCGCCTAGGATATAGCGCATAGGATATAGGAGAAACGTTTTTCTACTAGGTGCTAGGCACTAGGCGCTATATCCACGGCGCTTGGCGCTGAACCAGGCGCGAAAAAAAGCTTGACATTTGCACAATTGAAGGTATAATAATATGGCCTGTCCGTATGGGCGGGCCATATTTCCTTGCTCCCACGGGCGGCGCGCCGCTCAATTCCGTGTGGGGGCCTACAGACCAGAAGGAGGTGCAACCATGGCAAAAGCAAGCGAAAAGTACGAAGTGATGTACATCATCAACCCCAACTTCTCCGAGGAGGAGACCGCGGCGGTCGTTGAGAAGTTCAAGGCGCTTGTTGAGGCGAATGGTACCCTGGAAGAGTTGGAGGAGATGGGCAAGCGCAAGCTCGCTTACGAGATCAACTACATTTCCGAGGGCTACTATGTGCTGATGAAGTTCACCAGCGGCCCCGACTTCCCCGCCGAGCTCGACCGTATTCTCGGCATTACCGACGGCATCATGCGTCGCCTGATCACCCTGCGCGCAGAGTAAAGGAGACGGAGAATGCTCAACCACATCGTTATCATGGGTCGCCTGACCCGCGATCCCGAGCTGCGCAGCACGCAGTCCGGCGTCAGTGTGGCGTCCTTCACCGTGGCGGTTGACCGCGACTTCGGCGGCCGCGACGGGGGCGAGAAGCAGACCGATTTTATCGACTGCGTCGCCTGGCGTCAGACCGGCGAGTTCGTGTCCAAGTACTTCCACAAGGGCAGCATGATCGTTGTCTCCGGCCGGCTCCAGTCCCGCAAATGGCAGGACCGCGAGGGCAACAACCGCACCAACTGGGAGATCCAGGCGGACAACGTGTACTTCGGGGAAAGCCGCAGCAGCGGCAGCAGTTCCCGCGATGACAGCAGCTACTCCGGCAGCAGCTATTCCAACTCCGGCAGCAACGGCTCTTACGACGGCGGCCGCCAGAACAGCGCCCCCGCCCCCTCCGCCTTTGCCGAGCTGGACGACGGCGACGGAGAACTCCCCTTCTAAGCAAACAATACCGTTGGTAAATGAAACTTGAGTGTGCTCGTTTCCGTCCCGAAGGGATATCCGAATGTTTTTGACACGGCTCTGCCGCGGCAAAAACACCTTGAGGCGAACGAAGTGAGCCCTCGCGCCGACCAAACGAGGCGATCTCACGCGAGCCGAGAGCGATAAGCGCGAGTCCCTCGATTGTAAAACGGCGTTTTACAATCGAAAGAATCTGAGAATAGGAGGATACAGCTTTGGCTTTCGATAAGAACAATCCCAAGAACCGCAAGCGCAGAAAAGTTTGCCAGTTCTGCGCGGACAAGGCCACTTATATCGATTACAAGGACACCGCGAAGCTTCGCCGCTTCCTGTCCGAGCGCGGCAAGATCCTGCCCCGCCGCACCACTGGTACCTGCGCCATGCATCAGCGTGAGCTGACCGAGGCGATCAAGCGTTCCCGTCAGGTGGCGCTCCTGCCCTACGTGCTCGATTAAGTCTCAAATCACAATATGCCGCCGGAGAACCCGCGCGCCTATGCGCCCGGACATGCCGGCACGGAAACCGACAGGGTCCCCGACTTGTCTCAAGCCGGGGACCCTGTTTCTGTACGCCGACGCGCGGGACAGACAGAGCCGCCGCACAAAGCATTTGACAGTGTGCAGGATATAAATTATTATACTTTACAGAATGAACCCATATTCTGCATAAGCGCAGTACAGATCCGCCCGTGTGAAAGACGGGAGGATCATCAAAACGAGAAAGGTGTGAATACCATGCGCAATTGGAAGTATCTGCTCGCCGCCCTTCTGATCATGGCCCTGTTCCTGTCCGCCTGCGGCGCTTCGGCGGCGCCCGCGTCGAATCTGGCGGAAGCGCCCGAGGTCGCCGAGGAACCGGCGGAGAGCGCCCGGGAGGTCATCCCCGACGAACCCTACGAGGCGGTGGAATACAGCCTGTATCCCGCACCCGAGGGCGGCTACGTGGGCGACGTGATGCCCTTTGTGACCGAGGACGGGACTCTGGAGCTCTACTATCTGTACGACACCGACCACAACGGACAGGGCTATCACCCGATCTATAAATTCTCCACTGCGGACCTCTGCGAATATGAGGACCACGGCATGATGCTGAACTTCGGCCAGATGTCCGACCCCGACCCCGCGCTGGGCACCGGCTCGGTCCTGCGGGATCAGGACGGCCTCTACCACCTCTTCTATACCGGCCACAACGACACCGGCAACGGCGGACAGGGCAAGGAGTGCGTCATGCACGCCACGAGCACCGACCGGGAGAACTGGGTCAAGGATGAGGAGGTGCTGTTCTTCAGCCCCGAAAACTACTCCAAGGACGACTTCCGCGATCCCGAGGTCTTCTGGGTCGAGGAGGAGCAGTGCTACTGGCTGCTGATCGCGGCCAGGGAGAACACGCTGGGCGGCGTGGTGCTCAAGTACACCTCCACCGACCTGAAAAACTGGGAGATCTACGGGCCGATCTTCGCGCCCATGGCCCAGTACATGCTCGAATGCCCCGACCTGTTCCGGATCGGGGACACCTGGTACCTCACCTACAGCTGGGACTGCTGCACCTACTACGCCATCGGCGATTCCATGAACGGCCCCTTCGTCGCCCCGAGGGACAACATCCTCGACGGCCAGGGCACGATTTCCGGCAACGGCTTCGTCTTCTACGCGGCCAAGACCGCTGAACTCGGCGGCAACACCTACCTCTGCGGCTGGCTCGGCCGCCCCGGCGTGAGCGGCGACTCCGGCATCTACCAGTGGGCCGGCAGAGTGCTCAACCATCAGCTCGTCCAGAATGAGGACAAGACCCTGGGCGTGAAGGCGCCCGAGCAGTTTGCCGACTACTTCACCATCGACAAGCTGGTCCACGCCGCGGCGAGAGAGGGCAATGCCGAAGTCAGCGGCAACAACATCTCCCTCTCGGCGGAACCCGGTTCCTACGCGCTGGCCGATATGGGCACCCGCCCGGCCACGATGACTCTGGAGTGCGACGTAACGCTGGACGAATACGGCTGCGCGGGCTTTGCCTTCGGCGGCAGCGCGCAGGACGAGACCTTCACGGTGCTCTGCCTGGACGCCGAACGCGGCTGCCTGCACTACGAGGGCTACGAGATCGCAGATCTCGAGAATTTTGATCCCACGGCGCTCACCCGCTTCGACTTCTCCAAAAACGACGTCCACCATGTGAAGCTCGTGTGCGAAAACGACGTCGTCGTGCTGTACGTGGACGATTTGAAGGCCCTCAGCTCCCACATCTTCCACTCCACCGACGGCGCGCACATCGGCGTATTTGCCAACGGCTGCAACGCGAGCTTCAGCAACATCAGCATGAAGATCCCGGGATAAGCACAGCACTTCGGAAGACAAAACAGCTCCCTCGCCGTTTCGGCGAGGGAGCTGTCGTTTTGTCCGCCGCGGTTTACGGCACCACATAGACCGTGATGCTGCGCGTGACGCCGTGATACTCCGCCGTCAGGGTCACACCGCCCTCGACGGGGGTCCTGGGCGCGACCGTGCAGCTTCCGTCGTCAAGGGTCTCCAGCGCGAGCGCTTCCTCGTTCGACACGGACCACTCGGCGGCGACCTGCACACCGCTGGCGGAATCCGCCGCGTAGAGCGCAACGGGCGCGTCGCCCGGGTGGACGGTGAACTCGTCCAGCTTGACGGTGAAGAAGCAGATATCCAGCGCGTCCACGCTGTCTGTCGGGACGATCTGCACCAGCTCGGTCAGGCGCGTGCTTTCCGAGCCGCTGTCCAGCTCGTATTCGCCGGTCACTTCGAAGAGATACTTCGCCGAGGGCTTGAGCGGCCGCAGGATCGTACGCCCCTCGTCGTCGATGTAGGTCTCAAGGTAGCCCTCCGCACCGTCGGAGAAGGAGATGCCGCGCAGCTTCTCGTCGGGCAGGCCGAAAAGCGAGGAGACAGGGAGATCCCGGCCCTCCCACAGCAGCGTCACAAGGCGCGACTCGTGCTCCGGTATGGGCAGCGGCGCATCGTCTTCGTCGGAAATGACCTGCACATGAGCAATGATGAGCGCGTTGTCGTTCAGGTGCTTCGAAAAGTAATCGGCGGACACCTCAAGGAGCGTATCCGAGGGCTTGAGCGGGCGCAGGATCCAGCGCCCTCCGCCGTCGGTGTACAGCTCGAGGAAGCCCTCCGCCTCCGGGGAGAGGCGGATGTTGCTCAGCTCCTCGTCCGGCAGGCCGAGGACCGAGGCGGCGGGGACCTCCTCGCCGACCAGCAGCCTGCGCACCATGCCGCCCGCCACGTGCATCTGCACGGTGAAGCGGGAGATCGCGCCGCCCATGGCGTATTCCGCGGTCACGGGTATCGTTTCGGTGCTGCTCATCAGCGCCCGGAGCATCTGCCTCCCCGCCGCGTCGGTATAGCTTTCGAGAATGCCCTTCGCCTCGGGGGGAAGCGAAACGGAAGCGAGCAGCGTGTCCGGCAGGGTAAACACGCGCTCCAGCGCGATCGTCTCGCCCGGCTGCAGGGTGACTCCCTTTTGCGACAGCTGGAAGGCGAGCGTCTCCGTATTCAGGGGGAAGGGGAGCGACAGACCCGAGAGCAGCCCGTCCAGATAGCTCTCGTCCTTGTCCTCGGCGCTGAAATAGCGGATATCGAGGCGCGTGCCGTCCAGCAGGAGCGAGCGCTCAAAGCGCGTCACGGCCCAGTCGTAGTCGGGATCGGACAGATCGCCGCCCGCGTAGGCCGGGTCCGGCTCCGCGGAGCCGGGCCGCCAGCGGACGATCAGCGCCTCCCGGTCGACGTCGTCGTACCAGATCTCCTTGAGGCGGACCGTGCCCGCGAGGTCGTCCCAGACCCAGACAAAGTCGTCCTCCATCCGCGTCAGAGCGTCCCCGACCTGCGGCAGCTCCACGACCGGGCAGCCGTAGCGCTGCGCACAGTCCGCGGGGTGCAGGGGCTCGCCGTAGTTGGTGTTGAAGGTCTCCCGGCGGCGGATCTCGTAGTAGATGCGGCTGCGCACGTCCCGGTCGCCGGTCTCGACGGCCTTCTCATGCAGCTCCTCCATCAGATCGTACAGGGCCTCGCCGCCCGAAACATCGTAGAAGAAGGCGCCCCGGCGGATCGTGTCCGGCGCGTTGAGGGCAAATTCATTCCAGCCGCCGAGGCGGTGGGGCTGTATGTCGATGCGGTAGCGGTAGCCGCTCGTGCCCTCCGAGGAGCGGCTTCGGGTATACGAGAGCTTTGCCAGCGCTCTGGAAAAGCGGCTCAGATCGTCGCGGTCGTCGATGGTAAAGGCGAGGCCGGTGTCGTCATAAGATACAATGACGCGCTCGATGCCCTCCGCCGGCCGGGCGAGGGGATCGGCGGGATCGGTCAGGAAGAAGACCGCCAGCGCCGCGCAGAGCAAAACGCCGACCAGCAGCACCCAGAAGCCGGGCTTTTTCCAGCTTAGCACGTTTTTGATGCGGCCCTTCGCGTCGGACTCGCCGAAGGCCAGCGGGCAGGCGGCGATGCGCCGGTGCGGGACGCTCTGTTCCAGCAGGGCGCGGGAATAGGGCTTTTTCGCCTCCGGCCCGAGAACAGCCAGCACATGCTCGTCGCAGGCAAGCTCGATGTCCCGGCAGAAGAGCGCATAGCCCAGCCAGGCCAGGGGATTGAACCAGCTTACGGCCAGCAGCGCAAAGCCCAGCGGCTTCCACCAGTGGTCATGCCGGGTGATGTGGCCCTGCTCGTGGGCCAGTACCAGCGCCATGTTGGCCTCCGTCATGCCGAAGGGGAGGTAGATCCGCGGGGAAAGCAGCCCCAGCACGAAGGGGGAGCCGCTTTTATCGCTCAGGTAGATGTTGTCGTGCAGCAGCACCGCGTCCGCCATGCGGCGGCGCAGAAGGATATAGCTCACGAGCGCGTAGCAGAGCAGCGCCGCAAGCCCTGCCAGCCATACGACCGCTCCGATGTGCAGCCAGATCTGCGCGGGGTCTGCGCCGGCGGCGGGGACGGGCGCGAAGCTCTCCGCCAGCGCGGGATTCAGTGCCGCGTCCACGGCGGCAAAGCCGCTCTCCACCGTCGGGGCGGCCCCGGGTGCGACGGAGATGGGCGCCGCGGCGGGGATCAGGCTCAGCGGGCTTTTCAGCCGCGCCGGCAGCAGCAGGCGCAGCGCGGCCAGGCCCCAGAGCAGACAGCGCAGATTTTTCGGCGCTTTTTTCAGCAGCGGCCGCAGAAGCAGCACCGCGAGCAGCAGCCAGGAGGCCGCAAGGCTCCGGTTCAGAAACTCCAGAAAAAGTGCGTCCATGTCAGTCCTCCGCCTCCTCGATCATTTTTCGCAGGGCGGCCGCCTCCTCGGCGGAGAGCTTCTGACGGCGGCTGAAGGCGGCCACAAAGGCCGGCAGAGAGCCGCCGAAGGTGTCCTCCACCAGCTCGTCGATGCGGGCGTTCTCGGCCTCCTGACGGGACACGAGGCTCGTCACCACCGCGTCCTCGCTTTTGACGACGCCGCGCTCCGACAGGCGCTTGATGACCGTGTAGGTCGTGGCCTTGCTCCAGCCCAGCTTCTCCCTGCAGAGCTTCACCAGCTCGGTGCTCTTCACCGGCTCGCAATCCCAGAGGATCTGGCAGAAGCGGTACTCGCTTTCAAATATTTTCGGGGTCGCCATAGGACTTCCCTCCTCCTTGCAAATTGTCATTCTGAGGAGCGTCAGCGACGAAGAATCTCCAAAGAGATTCTTCGGGATCCTTCGCTTACGCTCAGGATGACAGAAAAACAGGTCGAACGCGTTAGACTACCATGAGTCTAACGCGTTCGACCTGTTTTGTCAATCCCTCTTGGGAATTCTTAAGAATTGCCCTCCGGCAGCCGCCGGAAATCGGCATAGGCCGCCGGGCCGCCGGCGAGGATCGTCGGGCGCGAGGCGTCGAAGGGCAGGGGAGAGCCGTCGATCCGGGTGCAGATCCCGCCCGCCTCCTCGACCAGGAGCGTCCCGGCCGCGTAATCCCAGAGGGACAGGGCCATCTCGAAATAAGCCCCGGCGCGGCCCGCCGCCACGCTGCACAGATCCAGCGCGGCCGAGCCCTGCCGTCGGATGTCGAGGCTCGCGCGGTAGGCCTTTTCCATGAGGCGGAAGGTATCGGTGACAGCCTCCGGGCTGTAGGGCGCGGTGCCGCAGACCACCAGCGTCTCGGAGAGCGGGGCTTCATCCACATGGATGGGCTTTCCGTTCAAAAACGCGCCTTCGCCCCGGACGGCGGTGAAGAGCTCCTCCGCATAGGGGTTCAGGACCGCGCCGCAGAGGCGTTCGCCCCGGCTGCAGTATGCGACCGAGATGCAGCTGTGGTTCAGGCGGCGCACGAAGTTCATCGTCCCGTCGATGGGGTCGATGATGAACAGATGCTCGGCGTTCAGGTCGTCGTGCCGGTCGTTTTCCTCGCAGAAAAAGCGCGCGCCGGGCACGGCCTGAGAAAGCCGGGCGGTCAGCAGCTCCTGCACCCGGCGGTCATACTCCGTGACCACGTCCCGATGGCCGCTCTTGCACTCGGCGAGGATGCCGTGCGCCTGCAGGATCAGCGCGGCGGCCTCCCGTTCGGCGGCGGTAATGGCGTTTAAGATGTCAGATACGTTCATGGTATTCTCCTCAAGGAAAAAACGGGAGGGGAATCCCCTCCCGTCAGACTGTTGATAAACTGTTTTTGAATCGTTTTTGCCGCAGCTTTGCCGAGGCAAAAACACCCTGAGGCGGTCGCAAAGCGCCGCCCTCGCGCCGTCGTCAAACGAAACTCACTCCATTTCGCTTCCGCAAGATAGCGAAAGCTCCATATATGTTCCTTCCGTTTTCCTCTCAAATGCAAAGCAGATGCTTTGCATTTGAGAGGAAGAAAGAGGGAGCGGAACGTAGTTTTCGTCACGCTTGACGGAAACGGAGTACAGCGAGCTTCTTCTGACGCTGCGATGGAGCGCGAGCGCTTCAAAGGGAAGCCCCTCTATGGGGCTTCCCTCAGACTGTAGACAAACCCTACAGCGGCCAGGCCGGACCAGGAAGGGGGATTGTGAAGGGGGACGGGGAGTCCCCCTTCACGTTCAATTCATGCGAAAACGGGAACTTTCAAAATAGTTCCCGTTTTCGTCTTTCAAGCTGTCGACACTTTGTCGACAGCTTGAGGGAAGCCCCTCTATGGGGCTTCCCTTTGAGATGGATCAGAACTTGCCGAGCGAGCCGGAATTTTCCTGGTTTGGCATGTACTCTTCGCGCTTTCCGGGGAGGATGGCGTTGAGGAGGATGCCGACGATGGAGGCCACGGCCAGACCGGAGAGGGCGATCTTCATGTCGCCGATCATGAAGGAGATGGCACCGGTGGCGTTGTTGCCGGCGGTGGTGATGTCCGCGCCGAGGGCGCCGGAGAAGTTGATGCCCAGCGCGAGGCCGAGGATGACGGCCGCGACGATGACGTTTCTGGACTTCTGGAAGTCGGTGTGGTTCTCGACCATGTTGCGCACGCCGACCGCGGAGATCATGCCGTAGAGGATGATGGACACGCCGCCGATCGTGGCCGCGGGCATGGCGGAGATCAGGGCCGCGAACTTCGGGCAGAAGGAGAGGATGATCGCAAAGTACGCCGCGATGCGGACGACCTTCGGGTCATAGACCTTGGTCAGCACGAGCACGCCGGTGTTCTCGCCGTAGGTGGTGTTGGCCGGGGCGCCGAAGAGCGCGGCGATCGTGGTGCCGACACCGTCGCCGATCAGGGTGCGGTGCAGACCCGGGTCCTCGATCAGGTTCTTCTCGATGGTGCCGCCGATGGCGGAGATGTCGCCCACGTGCTCCATCATCGTCGCGAAGGCGATCGGGACGATCATGATGATCGAGGAGACGAGCAGGCCGCTGTTGACATTGCCGGAGGCGAAGAGACCGAAAACGGTGTCCTGCATCTGGAAGGGAAGGCCGAGCCAGGCGGCTTCCTTCACGCCGCTGAAGTCGACGTTGCCAGTCAGCGCGGCGACAAGATAGGAGGCGAGGACGCCCATCAGGATCGGGACGATCTTGATCATGCCCTTGCCCCAGATGTTGCAGACGATCACAACGACGATCGCGACGAGGGCGATGAGCCAGTTGGTGGAGCAGTTGTTGATGGCGGAGGGGGCGAGGATCAGGCCGATGGCGATGATGATCGGGCCGGTGACGACGGGCGGGAAGAAGCGCATGACGTTTTTGGAGCCGAAGGCCTTGCAGATCAGCGAGAGCACAAGGTACAGCAGACCCGCGCAGGCGACGCCCACGCAGGCGTAGGGCAGGGCCTCGCGCTGGGAGAGACCGATCTCGGCGCCGGAGGCGACGACCGCGAAGTAGCCGCCGAGGAAGGCGAAGGAGGAGCCGAGGAAGACGGGGACCTTCTTGCCGGTCACAAGATGCATGAACAGCGTGGCGAGGCCCGCAAACAGGAGCGTCGCCGAAACGCTCAGCCCGGTCAGGATCGGGACGAGGACCGTCGCGCCGAACATCGCGAACAGGTGCTGCAGGCCCAGCACCAGCATTTTCGGCGTGCCGAGCTCGCGCGCGTCGTAGATCGGCGCGTCAAGCTGAGCCTTTTTTTCTTTTCCCATGGTGAAAACCTCTCTTTATCTTAGTTTTGTTTTGCACTGTTTCATTCCGCCAGGTCCATCAGCCAGACGCCGGTCTCCCCGTCGTATTCCGGCAGGCGGACCTCCACCAGCTCGCTGCGGGAGGTGGGCACGTTTTTGCCCACATAGTCGGCGCGGATGGGCAGCTCCCGGTGCCCGCGGTCCACCAGCACCGCAAACTGGATCGAGCGGGGCCGGCCGCAGGAGAACACCGCCTCAATGGCGGCGCGGGCCGTGCGCCCGGTGTAGAGCACGTCGTCGATGAGCACCACGTCGCGCTCCTCCACATCGAAGGGCAGCTCCGTGCGCCGCACCTGCGGCGCGTCGCTCAGAGGCCGCAGATCGTCCCGGTAGTAGCCGATGTCGATGCTGCCGCAGGGGACGCATACGCCCTCGATCTTCTCGATGTTGCCGCGGATCTGCCGGGCGATCGGCTCGCCCCGGCGGCGGATGCCGACCAGGACCACGTTTTCCACGCCCTTGTTTTTCTCGGCGATCTCATGGGAGATGCGCATCAGCGCGCGGTTCATCGCCGCCTCGTCCATCAATTGGGCTTTCGTCCTCGCAAACTTCATATCGTCTCGCTTCCTCGCAAGCTCGAAAGCTCGCTCGTTCCGTTGCTCGTCCTCTCCGAAGCAAACCCACTTCGTTGGGCTTTGCTTCGGTTTCAATCAGGCATCAAAAAAGTCTTGCCTTGCGGCAAGACGGAATCGTCACAGCTCGGGCGGTTTTCACCCTGCCCGTATCCTATAATCGATCTTGCCGGTCTCTCTGTACCGAAGCTTAAAAATCTTCTTTTCGTTTGTGGATTATACGGCAGTGCAGGGCAAAAAGCAAGCGCTTTTTTCATGTTTCACACTTTTTGTGGAAACATACAAAAACGCAGCGGGATTTCTCCCGCTGCGTTTGAAAGACTATGGAAAATGCAGATCAGAACTCGAGGTTCTTGTCGGTCTCCTTGGAGAACACGTGGGCGACGAAGGTGAAGTGCACGGTGTCGCCGATGTTGTAGTTGCCCTTCATGTCGATGGTCGGCACGATGATGATCACGTCGCGGCCCTCGGCGTTGACGTGCAGGTGCACGCTCGAGCCCATCATTTCGCTCACGTCCACGCGGGCCTGTACGCCCTTCTCCGCCACGTCCGTGTGCTCCGGACGCACGCCCAGCGTAATGGGCTGGCTCTGCACGTTGTTCTTCAGCAGGCGGGCGGTCTTCTCCTCGTCCAGCTGGACCTTTACGCCGCTCAGCTCCACAAAGAACTTGTCGCCCTCGCGCTTGAGCTCGGCGTCGAAGAAGTTCATGACGGGCATGCCGATGAAGCCGGCCACAAACAGGTTCGCCGGGTGATTGAACACCTCCTGCGGCGTGCCGATCTGCTGGATGTAGCCGTCCTTCATGATGACGATGCGGTCGCCCAGCGTCATGGCCTCGGTCTGGTCATGGGTGACGTACATGAAGGTGGTGTCGATGCGCTGCCTGAGCTTGATGATCTCCGCGCGCATTTCGTTGCGGAGCTTGGCGTCCAGGTTG